>CAMQVF010000011.1 GCA_947038115.1 uncultured Spirochaetia bacterium | reverse complement strand
TGAGTAAGGCATCAACATGGAATGAGACTCTGCTGTCCCATAAAGTCATACTAGATGTGTTCCCTAATCTTTTGAGAGCAATATTTGCTCCTTCTTCAGCAGAACTTCTAGAACCTTTGCTACAAGCTCCTGTAATTAATAATATGCTTAATAGTGTAATTTTGGATAATGCTTTCACGATATATTTTACTCCTTAATTCTTCATTTAGATTATACATTTTCTACTAAATATTGTAAATGCTAGATAACTATTTTTAGTATTTATTTCTTTATATTCTTGTTTTTATGATGAATATGTAGTATAATGGGTTGATATATATAATAAAGGAGTTTCTCTATGATACAACCTAAAGCCAGTTTTAAGGGGCTTATCCCGTTTATTGTTTTTATAGGACTTTATTTGGGAGCAGGAATTTTCTTACAAATGATTGGTACTGATATGGCATTCTATCAATTACCGTCTCCAGTTGCAGCTTTTGTGGGCATCATTGTTGCTTTTCTCATTTTTGACGGCAATTTAAAACATAAAGTTCATATATTCTTAAAAGGATGTGGGCAAGAAGATATCATGACAATGTGCATGGTTTATCTTTTAGCTGGTGCTTTTGCGACTGTGGCTAGTGCAATGGGTGGTGTTGATGCTACTGTTAATTTAGGGCTCACTTTTATACCGCCTCAATTTATTGCTGTTGGAATTTTTATTATTGCTGCTTTTATTTCTACGGCTACAGGAACTTCGGTTGGAGCTATTGTCGCTGTAGGGCCTATCGCTATAGGATTAGCTGAAAAAAGTGGAGTGTATTTGCCTCTAGTATTAGGAGCTTTAATAGGTGGTGCTATGTTTGGAGATAATCTTTCTATGATTTCTGATACTACAATCGCCTCGACTCGTACTCAAGGTGTAGAGATGAAAGATAAGTTTCGTGTCAATTTAGCTATTGTTCTCCCTACTGCTATTTTAACTATTATTTTATTATTAATCTTTGGACAACCAACTCAAATTCCTCAAATAGAAACTCTTTCTTATAATATTATTAAAGTATTACCTTATATTCTAGTTTTAGGAATGTCTTTATTTGGACTAAATGTATTTCTTGTATTATTAAGTGGAATTGTCGCATCAGGAGTTGTCGGTTTCATTTTTGGAGATTTTGGATTTTTGGGATATAGTCAAAATATCTACAAAGGTTTTACAAGCATGAACGAGATATTTATTTTGTCTCTTCTTACTGGCGGACTTGCTGGGCTTGTAATTAATGCTGGTGGTATTGAATGGCTTCTTCAAAAAGTGCAAAAACTTATCAAGGGTCGAAAAAGTGCTGAACTAGGAATTGCAACACTAGTAAGCCTCACCGATATTGCGGTGGCAAATAATACTGTCGCTATTATTGTTAATGGTTCTATTGCAAAACAGATCAGCAATAAATATAAAGTAGACCCCCGTCGCACATCGACTCTTTTAGATGTTTTTGCTTGTATTTGGCAAGGAGTTATTCCTTATGGGGCACAAATGCTCATTATGCTAAAATTCACAGAAGGTAGCATAGGATTTTCTATGGTATTCCCTTATTTATGGTATCAAGGTCTTCTTGCGATTTTGGCTATTTCTTCTATATTTATTCCTTTTGCGAATCGATATATTAAGAAAAATCCTTGGAAGTGGGATAGTCAGTCTTAAAAAACTATATTTATAATAAGCCGATTCAGATTAATTACTGAGTCGGCTTTCTTTTTTTTGAATTTAAATGATATAAAGTTGACTTATATTATTTTTTTTGATATATTGCTTATGCAGTAATGGTTTAAATTAAATAGGAGTTATTTTTTATGAGCGTTCATATAGAAGAAAAAAATGGTGTAGAAGTTATCTCTATAATTGGAAAGCTTGACGTTGGTTTGTCGATTTCATTAGAGACAGAAATTGAAAAACTTATCGATTCTAAGCATATTTTTATTGTAGTAGATCTTAGCAGTGTGGAGTATTTGAGTTCAAGTGGGCTTAGAGTTTTTATATCTTCTATGAGAAAACTTAAAGATAAAAGCGGAAAATTTGCGCTTGCTTGTGTACCTGAAATAGTTACAAAGATTTTCAAAACTGTAGAGCTTGAAGATTTATTTTCAGTTTATGGTTCTGTAGCAGATGCAGTTTCGGAACTTGGGGATTAAACTATTTGGATATGACTTTGCCTTTGATAAGTCCAAAATGTACATCGCCGAAGTCTCTGCTGTCATAGCCGTAGTCTCTGTTGTCGCTTAGTACGAAATATTGATTGTAGCCTACTATATAAGAGTCGAGATTATCGCGATTCGACACATCTTTGTCTAGAACTCTTCTGTCATTATGTGTTTTTAGCCAAGGCTCATTCAATTCTTCGTTGTTTATATATATGACTTTATCTTTAATTTCTATAGATTCATTCGGAAGTCCTATGATTCTTTTTACTATATAGTTATTTTCTAAATTATTAACTTTTCCAAGTGTAATAAAATATATCGGATATGCCGTAATATTGACGAAGAAGTTTTTCTTTTTAAGTCTTGGATTTTTTATTAAAACTATATCACCTCTTTTAGGTCTTGAAAATACTATTGTCTTTTTTGTAAGTTTTGATACAAATGGGGGAATTGTAATTGCATATCGAAGTTTCGATGTTATTACTAATTGCTCTTTTTTTATGGTATCGAGCATAGAATTTGTTGGCATCCTGTCGAATCTTATTACTAAAGTTATTAAGCAGTATAATATAATAGCAGTTAAAAAACCAAGTACGATTTTTTTAATTATATTTCTAATTCTAATATTTACAAATTTAAGTAAGAAGTCTAATGGGAAAATTAAAAACGCTATAATTCCAATTACATGTTTTTTTCTAGATTCTTTATGTTTTTTAGGTGACATATATTTGAATTTTTCTTAATTTAGTTAGTTTTATGTTCACTACTCTCTAGAGCGGCAGGAACTGCAGGAACAATAATATAACCATATTCGCTGGCACGGGCAAGGTTCATGATGGTTTCATTGTCTAAAGTCTCGCCTTCAATGTCATCTCTACGTAGATCAGGCAATTCGATAACATGGAATAATGGCTCAATATTATCTGTATTCACTTGAAATAAACCTTCAATAAATTCTAAGTCTTTGTTTAGTCTTGAGACCATTTCATCTTTTTTGTTTTCTTCAGTTATATTTAATTTGTTTTGAAGAAGCAATGCTGCTAATTCTTCTCTGTTAGTTGTCATATTGTATTCCTTATTAAAGTGTTATTTTTTTTATACACTATTGAGACTATTATTTTATAATGCTATTATTATTTTTTCAACATTTTTTTTATTTTAAGGTATATCTAAATAAATAATTAAAATCTATATTTGACTTTTTATTGCTTTCATAATATTGTTGCAAACAAAATATATTTTACTCGTGAGGAAATTATGTCTAAGCCACATTATGTGCCTAAAAAGAAAAACCCAATTGTTAAAACACTTCAGTGGATAGCCATTAGTGCTGTCTCTATTTTACTTATAGGATATTTTTTAATAATCGATACCGCTGGAACTCAAGGCACTCCTGTCATAGGTAGTGTTGATGGTAAACCTATTTATTATAGTAGAGATAGTGTTTATGGACGTTCGTATCTGCAACTTATTGAAAATTATAAATCATTTGGTATTGAGCCTAATGAAATAGTTTTAGAATATATCGACACACTTGCTTTTCGAACAGCGGTGCGAAGTATATTGCTTGAAGATTTGGCTAAAAAGAATATTAATGTAAGCGATGAGTTTATTGTTAATGCTATGAAAAGTCAATTTGTTGGAACGAATGGTATTTTTAATCAAGCTCAATATGATAATTTTTTAAGACAGAGCACACAAAGTGAAAAATCAAAAGTTCAAAAAGATATTGAAAACTCTATTCAAATAGGCACTATTGAAAGTGAACTTTTTAATAAAGTAAAAACATCTAATTTAGAAAAAATACGTGAAACTGCTAAAGTTAATACAAAGAGAAATATTGAAATGTATTATATTGATGTGGCTTCTATGGTAGCAAATAAAGAAATTCCACAAGAAGATATGGAGAACTTTTTTAATGCTAATAAAACTAATTTTGTTCAAGCAAATATATCATTAATTGCTGTTGATGAAAATGCTTTGGCTCGAGAATTGCATGAGACATTATCTACAAATATTGCGTTATTTGCCGATTTAGCGACAACTAATAGTCTTCATCCTTCAAAAGAGATGGGTGGAAAATTTGGTTATATTACAGAGGCAGAATTTCCAAGCCTTAAAGTTTCTGAGATTGTTTTTTCTGAAAGTAGAACTAACATTCTTCTTGACATAATTTATGATAATGATATTGCTTATATTGTTCATCTTGATAACATTAAAGTTCCTGATGCTTCAAGTAATGTTCTTGCTAGTGTTTTGATGGATGAGTATTTGTCTAAAAATATTGACACTTTGCTTAGTGCTGAAAAAGAAAATCAAGTTAATATATTAAAAAGTGCTATGGCGGACAATTCGCTTTTAGGTGTCGGTGCTAAGTATTACAAAAATGCATCTCCTTTTTATTATGGACAAGATAGAATTTTAGATGCTGATAATAATTTAATACCTGAATTAGCTCATCCTGATTTTTATAATTATATTTTCGCTACTGAAGTTGGTGCGACAACTGATGTTATAAAATTTGACAATGGTGTTGCAGTAATTAAAATTATTTCAGAAATTAAGCCAAGTAAAGAATCTTTGATGGTTGCAGCAGACACGAAGGCTGATGTTGAAGGTTTGGCTAATCGAGTTGAGTCGCAGTGGACTGATAATGCAATTTCTAAAGCTAAAGTTAAGCGTAATGATTTAAATTAATCTGTATTGCTATATATTTAGAGGAGTTTAATATGGCTGTTTTAGTATGTGGTGGTGCTGGATATATTGGTTCTCATGTTTGTGAAGAACTTAAAAAATATAATATCGATACTGTTGTAATTGATTCGCTTGACTCTGGATATATTGAATCAATTCCTTATATTGAAAATTTTTATCATGGTAGTATTGGCGATAAAGAATTATTAAAAAAAATATTTACAAATCATAAAGTCGATACAGTATTTCATCTTTGTGCATATATAGAAGTGGGGGAGAGTGTTGTCAATCCTTCCAAATATTATAATAATAATTTAGTAAACTCTATTGTTTTACTCGATTCTATGATAGAAAACGGCGTCAAAAATTTTGTTTTTTCATCAACAGCTGCCGTATATGGCGAGCCTGAAAATATTCCACTTAAAGAAGAATATAGAAAAATTCCTACTAATCCTTATGGCGATAGTAAATTAGCCCTAGAAAATATACTTTATTGGTATAGCAATGCTTATGACATTAATTATGTGGCGCTTCGTTATTTTAACGCTTCGGGTGCTCATTCTAATGGGCTTATTGGTGAAGCTCATAACCCAGAGTCGCATTTAATTCCGTTAATACTTCAAGTGGCGTTGAATCAGCGTGACTCTATAAAAGTTTTTGGCGATGATTATCCAACTCCTGATGGAACTTGTTTAAGAGATTATATTCATGTTTGCGATTTAGCACTTGCTCATATAAAGGCTATGGAGTATTTACAAAAAAATGGTGCTAGTGTATCTTGCAACTTGGGTAATGGCAAAGGTTTTAGTGTTCGTGAAGTTATAGAAATTTCGCGTAAAATTACAGGGCATGAAATTCCTGCAATTATAGAGCCTAGACGTTTGGGTGATTCGTCCGAACTTATAGCGAGCAGTGAACTTGCTCATAAAATTTTAGGTTGGAAGCCAGAAATTACTTCCCTTGAAACCATAGTTGAGTCGGCATGGAATTGGCATAAAAATAATCCGAATGGTTACTTGAAAAAATAAAGTCGCTTTTTTACATTAAGGCATATTTTGTTATAGAATAGTAGATTTTTATTTTAATTGAGAGTATATTATATTTAAACAGTATTGTTACTTGGAGTATTGATGAAAACTATTATTTTGCTTTTTCTATTTTGCTTTTCTTATAATGTATATTCACAAACTAATACTACGAAATTTAATATAGATTATTCATTAGCAATTCATTATAAAGACCTTGCGGCGATATCAACGAATAAACAAGATATTTTTAACAACTTAGAAAAATCTAAAGTTATTTTAGAAAAAATTACAAATGAAATTCAAAGTCCAGAAATATTTTTCGACTTGGGTGAAGTATATCAAGGCCTTGAAGATTATGAATCGAGTATTAAAATGTATAAAAAAGTTGCATTGCTCGATTTTAATAATGATAATGTCAATGTTCTTTTAGGGGAACTTTATTTCTTTTTGAAAGGCGACGTGAAGAAATCGAAATATTATTTTTCTCGGGCACTACAAATTAACCCTTTTAATAATAATGCTTTAATTGTATTGGGAGTTATTGATTATGAAAATGCTGAATATAGTAAAGCTGTTAAATATTTTGAACGCGTAGATATTAATAGAGGTGGTTCTCTTAAGTATTTAGTTTATTACGATTTTTATTATGCGGTAAGTCAGTTTTATTTGGGGCTTTATAATGAAGCGGCTGCGAGAATAGAGAATTTATCTTCTGAGTATTTATCTCATGAAGACAGGGTTACTGCAGGTTATATTTTGGTTAAATCGCTTCAAGCTTTGGAAAAATTCTCACTCGCTTATAAAGCTAGTATTTATATTGCGGGTTCTTTATATGATGATAATTTTTTAGTCTATGCTTGTCTTTTAAGTGTTTTGGCAGATGAATATAAGGAAGAGATTTTTGATAAGGTCTATTCAACTTTTCAAAATGTACCCAGATTTATAGATATTATTTATATTGCCAAAAATGATGGATATGAAAAGGCAATTGAGATGCTTCAAATAGAGTTTTCAAGGGGAAGTACAGATATTGATCTTATACAACTTTATTATTATTTGGTTCAAAAAGTTGGCAATGATGAACAAAAAAAAGAATCGGAAATTGGTATTATAATATTTTACTCTCAAATGGCTATATTTGATAGTATAAAACCTCATCTTGAAATTTTAGATAGCTTTAAGAATAGTGAAAAATATAATAATTTGTACTTAACCATTGCTTATGGATATTATGACCAAGGACTTTATGAGAAGTCGAGGGATGTTTTAGAAGAATATTTGAAAATAAATAGCACTGATGAAAAAGCTAGAGAAAGTTTAGTTTCTATTTTAATCTACAAAACAAAAGAATATGATAGAGCTTTAGAAATTATAAATAGCATGGATAATAAATTTAAAATTATTTATGAGTCATTTGCATACTATAAAAAAAATGATTATAAAAAAGTGTCTCAATTATTAACTGATAATTTGTATAATTATGAAAGGTTAGCGAATATTGATTTTGATAATTATAACAAAGCATTTTCTATAGTGTTAGAAATGGACGATAAAGATTTGGCTATAAAATATACGAAATATTTATATGATGAATACCTTGATGATGTTATGTATCATAATAATTATGCTTGGGTTTTAATTGAACTTGACATAGATATCGATAAAGGAATTGAGATTGCTAAAAAAGGCTTGAAACAAGATCCTAAGAATATATATTTTCTTGATACTTTAGCTGTTGGGCTTTCTAAAAAAGGCGAATATGGGGACGCTCTCACTATGTTGTTTAAGGCTGCTATTTATAGTGAGAATAACAATGTAGAAATTATTACTCATATTGCTGATGTTTACTATAAATTGGGTTCTCTGGATAAGGCTTTGTATTATTACCGAATGGCTCGATCTATCACAGAAAATGACGCTATCTTTAAAGATTTTCATGTGGACAGGCAAATCGAATATTTGACAGGGGTAAAATAGGTAATGAAAAAAACTATAGTTTTATTTTTAATTTTTGGTTCAGTTTTAATTTCTCAATCTAAAACAAAAGAACAAATTGAAGTGATTGACAAAGCATTTAAAATGTTTTCTTATTCTCCATTTAGTAGTCTTTTTTTAAGCGGTGGTGCTTTTTATTCTGGCGATGACGTAGATCAGTTGCCTATGATGGTAGATTATTTCGCGAAAGATTCTGGTAATAGTCAAAATATAAAAACTATTGATGGGCTTTTTGGGTCTATTATATTTGAAGCATCGGTTAAAAATAATAATATGGATATTTATATAGCGCAATATCAAACTAATTATAAAACGACACTCTCGTCATTTAAGTTTGATGAGCCTATAATGCGTTTTCCTAAAGTTTATGCCGATATAATTCAGTATAAGTTTATTGATTTAGATAAAAAAATTATAAGTACAAATATTGTTTTGGGTAAAAATTGGCATACTCTTGAAATCGGTTATAGAGATAGAGTCGATGAAATTATTTTCTCAGCTAAAACTATGCGTGTGCGTACATTTAAAACAAAAGCATTGGATAACATAATAAGCATAAACCTTGGTACTTATGAAGTTGTGTCAGGCATTCCTTATCCTAAGTTATTTGTGGTTGAAAGTGCTGTCGATAAAAGAGAAATTAGATTTAATGTTACAAATGTTTTGATAAATAATAATGCTATAAAAGAGGCTAAAAAAATTGGATGGTAATACAAAGGAATACTTAGATTCATTTTTAAGTGTTGAGAAAATAGAAAAGCTTGAGAAATATGCATCGCTTGTAATGGAATATAATGAGCATACGAATATTACAGGCTCGAAAGATTTTGATTCTTTTTTTATGGATCATGTAATGGATAGTATTATCGCACATGAGTATTTTGCTAAATATAAAAAAGTTCTTGATGTTGGTTCTGGTTCTGGCATTCCTTCGATACCGCTTGCGATTATTTTTGACAAAATTCATTTTACTTTATGTGAGTCGAAGTCGCGTAAATGTAATTTTTTAGTTTCGCTTAAAGATGAGCTTAATCTTAAGAATATTGAAGTTTTATGTAAAAATGTTTATGAGATAAAAGATAAATATTACGATGTTATAACTGCAAAAGCATTTTCCGATTTACAGACATTAGTTAAAGTTTTGAATACTGTTGGTAAAAGAAAAACTATAATTTTGGCTTATAAGGGAAAATTGGATAAAATTGAAGATGAGATTTACGCTATAAAAGCTTTGAATAAGTATGAAATTAATGTGGAAAAACTTTATTCTTATGATGAGACAATAGAGCGAAATTTAGTGATGATAAAAAATGTTAATTTTAAAAAATACTAAATTAGATTTAATTCTGCATTGTTATATATAAAAAAAAGGTGTAAAAAAAATGAAAACTATAATAATAATTCCAACATATAATGAAAAAGATAATATTGAAAAAATGATAAACACAGTTATTTCTATGCCCGATTATATAGAAGTTTTAATTGTTGACGATAATAGCCCTGATGGAACGGCTCAAATAGTTGAGAGTTTGATGAGTGAAAATAAGAGAATACATCTGCTAAAAAGAGATAAAAAAGAGGGTTTAGGGCCTGCTTATATTGCTGGGTTTAGCCATGCTTTCACGATGAATCCAAAATATGTAGTTGAAATGGACTGCGATTTTTCACATCCGCCATTGACTGTTATTAAGTTTGTAGAGCGAATGGAGGCTGAAAATCTTGATTTGCTCATAGGTTCGAGATATTCTGATGGCATAAGTATTGTAAATTGGCCGATGAAAAGGTTGATACTTTCATATTATGCGAATAAATATACTCGTTTTGTTTTAGGGTCGAAAATTAATGACCTTACAGGTGGGTTTAAATGTTTTAGAGTGAGTGTTTTAGAAAAAATGAAATTTAATAAAATTCTTTCAGCTGGATACTCATTTCAGATAGAAATTAATAATGCATTTGAAAAGAATAAAAAGCTAGTAAAAGAAGAGCCAATAATTTTTTATGAAAGAAGATTTGGAGCTTCTAAAATGTCGGGCAATATTATATTTGAGGCATTATTTAGAGTTTTAAGACTTAAGTTTAGAAATCAAAAACAGTATTTTAATAATTAGGTTTTAAAACTAGACTTTACGCTTCTTTACATTTTCTTTACAGATTTATGGTTTTTATTATTAAAAAATAATTTATACTGAAGCTATCATAAAAATATGAATATTTCGGAGGAATTAAAATGACAAAAAAATTATTATTTTGTGCAATGATGTTGGTAAGTTTAGTTGGTTTGACTGCATGTGGTGGTGGCACTAAAAAAGAAGAGATTAGAATTTCTGGTTCTACATCTGTTTCACCTATAGTTTCTAAATTAGCAGAATCTTTTGAAAAACAGAATGCTAATTATATGGTTATTATCGAGTCGGTTGGTTCGACCATTGGTGTAAGAGATTCGATAGACGGTAAAAATCATATTGGTATGGTTTCAAGAAATGTTAAAGCAGATGAACTTGAAAGTGTTGACACAACGGTTTTATGTCAAGATGGAATTGCTTTAATCGTCAATAAAGAATCTGAACTTTCAGAAATTAACAAGCAGGGATTGTCTGACCTTTATATTAAAAATACTCCTGTCGCAGATATAACTAAATCGGTTTCAAGAGAAGATGGTTCTGGTACTCGAGGGGCATTTGGCGAACTTACAGGTATTGGTGGCGATGCTCCACTTCCTCAAACTGTTGAGATATTAGACGGCACTGGGAAAATTAAATCGGCTGTAGCTAATGATAAAAACAAATTAGGTTATATATCACTTGGTTCAGTTGACGACACTATAAAAACTTTAGCTTATAATAATGGTACTCAAGTTGCTTATGTTATGCCTAGTGTTGAAAATATTTCTTCTGGCGAATATAAGTTGTATAGACCTTTCAACTTGGTTACAAAAAAAGGAACCGAGAGAACTGAGGGAGTACAAGCTTTCTTTGACTTTATTAATAGTGAAGAAGGGCAAGCTATAATAATTGAAAATGGTTTCATTCCAGTAAATTAATTTGTTGAAATGTTTATCAATTTTTAAGGATTAAATATGTCAGATATAAGCAGCAGAATAAAAAAGCAAGCTTTAATAGAGAAGATGATGAAGTATATATTCTTTATGTGTGCATTATTTTCGATATTCGCTGTATTTATTATCTGCTTATTTATTTTAGTTGGAGGTATTCCTGCTTTTAGAGAAATCGGCGTTATCAACTTTTTATTAGGCAAAGTGTGGGATCCTAGTAGAAATAGTTATGGTATAATGCCAATGATTATAGGCTCTATTTATGTTACAGTACTTGCGATAGCTATTGGTGGTAGCATTGGTTTTTTTACCTCTGTATATCTAGCGATGTTTGCGGGTGCTAAAGTTAAATTTTTACTGACACAAATAGTAAGTCTTCTTGCAGGAATACCTTCAATTGTTTATGGATTTTTTGGAATGATGGTGTTAGTGCCATTCTTGAAAACGGTTTCACCAAATGGTGGAGGTGAGGGGTTGCTTGCTAGTGGTTTAATATTAAGTATAATGATATTACCAACCATAGCTTCAATTTGCAAATCGAGCATCGAGGCAGTTCCTAAGTCATATTATGATGGTGCGGTTGCTTTGGGTAGCACTCATTCTCAAGCTGTTTTTGGTGTAGTTGTTCCTGCCGCTCATAGTGGAATACTCACTGCTATTGTTTTAGGTGTTGGACGAGCAATCGGTGAAACTATGGCTGTAATTATGATTGCAGGAAATGCTCCATTTATACCGAAAGGTTTGTTTTCTTATTTTCGAACACTCACAATTAATGTTGCACTTGAAATGGGCTATGCAACAGGCGTTCACCGTTCGGCACTTATAGCCACGGGTGTTGTATTATTATTCTTTATCTTGGTACTAAATTTACTTCTTAATACTCTTAAGAAAAAATCTAATCAAGGTGGTATGGTTAAAAAACATTTAATAACTAATTCTAATGTAAACTCGTTTTCGTTTTCAAAAGTCATAATGAAAAGAAAAGTTTTATTATCACAAATACTTAAAAGCACATCGATTATATGCACTATAGTATCGATAACCGCATTACTTTTTATAACCGTATTTATTTTAGTTAAGGGCTTGCCTAATATAAGTATAAATCTTTTATTTGGAAAAAGTGGAAATGCTCAAATGACTTTATTTCCTGCTATAGTATCGACTGCAATGTTACTCTTTTTATCACTAGCCATAACAGTTCCTATTGGAGTTTTTGCGGCTATTTATATAGTAGAATATGCCAAAAGTAATAATAGACTTATACCAGTTGTAAGGATATTTACAGAAAGTTTAGCGGGAATACCTTCTATAATATTTGGACTTTTTGGAATGATTTTATTTTCAAATATATTAGGGCTTGGGCGAAGTTTACTGGCAGGGTCATTTACATTGGTGCTCATTATTTTACCACTCATTATTCGTCAAACGGAAGAGACTTTAATGTCGATACCAAATAGTTTGCGTGAGGGGAGTCTTGCTTTAGGGGCTTCAAAAGTGAGGACTATTTTTAGTGTAGTTTTACCATGTGGGCTTTCAGGAATTATGACATCAATCATATTAAGTATTGGGCGTATAGTCGGTGAGAGTGCGGCTTTGATATATACTGCGGGTGCTGTGAGATATATGCCTTTAGATTATTTAAGTGCTGGAAGTTCGTTTTCTGTTATGATGTGGATGTTCGCAAGTGAGGGGCTTTATGTCAATCAGGCATTTGCAACAGCAGCGGTACTATTGATTATTGTACTTGTGCTTAATTTTGTATTGTTTATGCTTGATATTAAATTCAAAAAAGTGTATTAGGAGTGTCTTTTGAAAGAATTAAAATTCGACTTTAATATGGAGAAATCTATAAAAGTAAAAGGTCTAAATCTATATTATGATAAATTTCAAGCATTAACAGATATTAATATAGAAATAAAAAAACATAAGATAACAGCGTTTATAGGGCCTTCAGGTTGCGGAAAATCTACGCTTCTTAAAACATTTAATAGAATGAATGACTTGGTTGAAAACTGTCATATCGATGGGCTTGTAGAAATTGGTGGACAAGATATTTATGATAAAAATGTTAATGTATCTTTTTTACGTAAAAATGTGGGAATGGTTTTTCAAAAGCCAAATCCATTTAATATGAGTATTTATGATAATATTACCTATGGACCAAAAACATTTGGAATTAAAAAGAAGTCAGAGCTTGACGCTATTGTCGAATATAGTTTGTCAAAGTCTGCTTTATGGGATGAAGTGAAAGATAGGCTTAGTCGAAATGCCATGGGGCTTTCAGGTGGGCAGCAACAGCGATTATGTATTGCTCGTGCATTGGCTGTTAATCCGAAGATACTTTTGATGGATGAGCCGACTTCAGCACTTGATCCAATTAGCACAGGAAAAATTGAAGAGCTACTTGAAGAAATACAAAATGATTATACTATAGTAATAGTTACACATAATATGCAACAGGCTTTACGTATATCAAATTATACAGCGTTTTTTCTTATGGGGGATATTTTGGAATTTGGTAAGACTGAACAAATATTTTCTAGCCCTATTCATGAAAAAACAGAAAATTATATTACAGGACGTTTTGGTTAGACCGTAATTATTTTAAGGAGTTTTTATGACATTGAGAAGATTTGATAGTGGAATGCAGAATCTTAATTTAGATATCATCAGGCTTGGTAGTCTCATCGAAGAGGCTATAAATATCACGATAAAAGCATTGGTTAGAAAAGATATTAACATTGCGAGAACTGTTGTTGATAAAGATAAAGATATTAATGTTTTAGCACATAAAGTTGAAAGTGAAGCATTGAAAATACTTTTGCTTGAGCATCCAGTTGCAAGCGATTTACGCCTTGTTTCTACTGCTTTGAAAATAGCTACCGATATGGAACGTATAGGGGACCAGTCGAGTGATATTTGTGAAATTCTAACTTTGATTGAGACAATTGAGTATGAGGATCATATTAAATTAATTGTTCAGATGGCTAATATTACAAGTGATATGGTTCGTTTGGCTGTCGATTCATTTGTTAAAAAGGATTATGATTTAGCGATGCGAGTTGTTGAGATGGATAATAAAGTTGACGCTTTGTTTCAAGAGGCTAAGGATTCTATGATTGCATTAATTAAAACTGATGCGAATAAGGCAGATGAAGCAATTTATTTAATGATGATTGCTAAGTATTTTGAGAAAATTGGTGACCATGCGGAAAATATCGCACAGTGGATACAGTTTTCTAAGACTGGTAAAAGAAAAGACACTAAATTGCTATAATATTTTGCCTATGAAAAAAGAACTTATATATTCTCTGGAAGATGATAACAGTATATCTGAACTTATAAAATATGCTTTAGAAAAAGAGGGCTTTGAATGTGTATCTTTTCAAAGTAAAAATGATCTACTTGAAAACTTAAAGCAAAGACTACCGAGCCTTATAACGCTTGATATAATGCTACCTGATGGAAATGGTATTGAAGTTTTGAAGTATATTCGAGATACATATTCTAGTTGCGATATAAAAATTATAATGCTAACCGCAAAAGCTGATGAGATTAATGTTGTTCAAGGGCTTAATTATGGGGCTGATGATTATATATCAAAGCCATTTTCTGTTCTAGAGTTTATAGCACGTGTTCATGCTAATTTAAGAAAAAAGTCGGTTATTAGTGGTGACAATAATGAAGTTGTTTTTGATAATTTAAGAATCGTTAAAAATAAAAGAATTGTATATAGAGAAGGCAAAGAGATTTACCTTACTCAAAAAGAATTTGAATTGCTTAATCTTTTAATTAATAATCTTAATAATGTTGTTGATAGAGAAACTATGCTTGAAAGTGTTTGGGGTATAGATAAGGCTATTGAGACAAGAACAATTGATATGCATATTAAATCGATACGTGAAAAATTGAGTTTAAATAAAAATATAATAACAGTGAGAGGAATAGGATATAAAATAGTTTATCCTTAAAATATTATCATGATAAAAAAAAGTATTTTGTATAAAATTATTTCGATAGTGGCTGCGACAAGTGTGCTTATACTTGTGATTTCCCTTTTAGCTGTGCGTTATTATAGCATGAAGGGTATCGAATTTTATGCGTCAAATATTATAAGTATTATAGAAAACCAAGTGAAATATTATAATATAAATGATCTTGAAAGTTTTGATGAATTTATAGAGTCGACTATAAAAGAAAGTAATTTGCGAGTTTTAGTTACTGATCTTGACGGCTATATATTATCCGATTCTTTTGTGATGGGGCTTAATAAATCTAAAATTACTAGTAAAGTTGAGATTACAGAATCTGAAATTAGAAAATTAATGAGCGGTGAAATTATTAAACCGTCATCATCGAAGTCGGGCATTCTCGGTGATACTTTTATATATTCAGCAAAAAAAATATCGCTTGGTGCTGAAAATTATATATTAAAAGTCGCCATTAATATCGATTCTGTGAAATCATTTTTTATGGCATTTTTATCTATGGGTATATTAATAATAATCGCTATTATTTTATTATTATATAATATTTTACCATTAGTTATAGACAGAATTCTCTCGCCTTTTAATATGATAAAATCGAATTTAGATAATATTCTTTATAACAAAAACATCGATAAAAATATAACCAAATATGATGACATTAATATTTTACTCGATGAGATTAATCAAATAGCATTAAAGCTTAAAAGGAATAGTAAAAAGTATCGAAGTGAAAAGGAAAAATTGAGCTATGTTCTCGATAATATAAAACAAGGTATTATAGCTTTAGATAAAGAAAAACATATTGTCTTCATTAATGAATATGCGACTTCACTTACGGGGAGTAAATATGCCAAACCCAGTCATATTATTGAGGTTATCAGAGAGCATGTTATTTTGGAAAAAATAGAAAAAGCGATTGAAAATAATGAGTATCGAACATTTGATCTTAATATATTAAATAATAGCACTATAGTCGAGTTGTCGGTTTTGCCAATTGTAGGTAATAATGAGATATTCTCGCTGATAAGGCTTGACGATGTTACAGATATTAGAAAATTATCGGTTGAAAAGCAGGATTTTTTCATCAATGCATCGCATGAACTAAACACTCCACTCACTTCGATATTGGGGTATTCTGATATTTTAATAAATAATAAAGATTATAATAGTGATGACAGCATAAAATTTATGGATAAAATAAATTCTGAAGCTTTACGAATGAAAGATTTAGTTTCTGATATGCTAACATTAAGTAAAACTGACGCCTCATGGACTGAAATTATTGATGAAAATATTTCTATAAATAATATTGTGAATGATGTCGTTTCTAGTATGAAAATGAAAGCAGAGGCTAAAAATATAACGATATATACAAGTTTGGATGATGCTATAATATTTGCAAATAAAGAACAAATCACACAAGTTGTTTCTAATTTAATTAGCAATGCCATAAAATATACACCTGAAAATGGGGATGTTAAAGTAGAAATTAAAAATGTTGATGACAAAGTATTTTTTAAAGTAATCGATACAGGCTATGGAATTTCTCAAAAATATTTTAATAGAATATTTGAGAGATTTTTTAGAATACATAGTGAAAAACATTTGTCTGCTCATGGCACAGGGCTCGGGCTTACAATAGTCAAAAATATTTGTAATTACTATAAAGTGCCGATTTTGATTAAAAGTGATGAGAGTGTTGGAACAGAAATAACTATTGTTTTTAATAAAATTAAATAGTTAGCAATTTTATATGAAACAATTTTAAAGATATTATAATACTTTAGTTGACATAAGTAAGAAATCCAAATAGAATTAATTAATTATATTTGGAGGTTTTATTTTATGAAAAAGTATTGTACACTTCTCGTTTTGATATCTATATTTATTTTCTCATGCACATCGGCAAAGAGAGTAGATAATGAATTATTTGTAAATATAAGCTCAGAGCCAAAAACTATAGATCCAACTCTTAGTGGCAATGATTTTATATATCCTCGTCATGCTTTTGAAGGTCTTATAACAAAGGATGCGGAAGGCAAAAATTCGGCTGGCGTTGCTGAAAGTTGGAATATAAGTGATGATGGAAAAACTTATACATTCACTTTAAGAACGAATTCAATATGGAATGACGGTAAAATTGTTACGGCTAATGACTTTGAATATGGCATAAAAAGAGCAGCCGACCCTAATTCTGGTGCTGAGTATACGTCTTTTATAGGCTATATTAAAAATGGAAATAATATTCTTACTGGCGAAATGGGCACTAATAGTCTTGGTGTTCGGGCATTAGATGATTATACGCTTGAAATTGTCCTTGAAAATCCAACGGCTTATTTTACCGACTTGCTTACTTATCCTATATTTTTCCCTGTGCGATCGGATATTATCGAAGAGCATGGAGACGCTTGGACTTTAAATGTTGATACCTATATTGGTAATGGTGCATTCAAACTTTCTGAACGTAATTTAGATGATAAAATGGTATTCACAAAAAATGAAGACTATTGGAATAAAGAGGCTATAAAACCTACAAAAATAACTTTTATATTGTCGAAAGATCAAACTTTAGCATTGTCTGGAGTTATAGAAGGTTCTCTTGATTTCTCAAATAATCCATCAGAGCAAGACGTTTCAAAACTTATAAAAGAGGGCATAGCATATACTCGCCCATATTTTGGAACATTTGCATTCGCTATAAATAATACAAATGAATTCTTGAAAGACCCACGTGTTCGTAAAGCTTTATCGCTTGTAATTGATAGACAATTTATTATCGAGAATATTGCGATGAGCGGACAAACTCCTGCAGGTGCTTGGGTGCCTTATGGAACTGAAGGTATTAATGGCGACTTTCGAGAAGAGGGTGGCGATTATGTAGATATCGACCCGAAAAATTATGAAAAAAATATTGAAGAGGCTAAAAGATTATTAACAGAAGCAGGCTATCCTAATGGTGAAAACACGCCAATTCTTGAGTTTAGCACAACTACATATTTGCCTTATATTCAAGTGGCTGAAGCAGTTCAAGAAATGTGGAAAAAGAATTTAGGTGTTAATCTTCGTATTGCGGCAACTGAATGGGCAGTGCATCAGCAGGCTCGGCTTGACAAGAATTTTATTCTTATGCGAAATAATTGGATTGGTGATTATAATGATCCTATGACTTTTTTAGAAACTTTCTTAAGTGATAGTGGTCAAAATTATTCTGGTTATAGTAATCAAGATTTTGATAAATTGATCGAGTTTGCTAAATCGACACCAAATAGAGAAGAAAGACTTAAAGCTTTACATGCAGCTGAAAAATTATTTATTGCGGGTGATGACGCAGTTCTCATTCCTATTCATTATTCGGCGATAGCCGTAATTGCGAATCCAAAGCTTAAAGGCGTAGTTATCAGCCCATTAGGCGATATGCGTTTCCATTACGCTTATATTGAGTAGTTAAATTTTAATAATGCGATATTTTAATTAGATTAAGTATCGCATTATTTATATTTTTTAATTTATTATTTTGTATCCAAGTTCTCTCGCTAAAATTCTAGCTGTCATTTCTGTGAGTTCTCCAGTAAGTTCTATACACTGATTTACTTGTTGTGGTAATCCTTTAATTAAACCTTTTGTGAGAATTTTACAACAACATGATTTTCTCTTTTTAGTGAATTCAAGCTGTAATTCTTTTGCAAGTTTCATAGCTTTCTTAACTTCAGGAGCATGAGGCTCGTCCCGTCCAAACATCATCCCTATTGCCATAACTCCGCCATTCATAGCGCCACATGTACATCCATTGCCCATGCCTACAGGAAATCCAGAGGATAATTTTATAATATCATCCGAGAATGGTGCATTAAAACCGTCTTTTAGAGTTTTTAGTATAGCTTCAGAACAGTAAAATGCTCCACTTCTGTAATATTCTTCCGATTTAAGTCTCAATTCTTTAACATCAATTTCCATAGTATTCCTATATTTAATTTATTTATCTTCCAAAACTTCAATTCCAGGTAAATCTTTACCTTCTAAAAACTCGAGTGCAGCACCACCACCTGTTGAAATATGGGTCATCTTGTCAGCAACACCCGATTTATTTACGGCTGATACACTGTCGCCGCCACCAATAACACTAACAACATCGGTTTGAGCAATGAACTTAGCGACTTCAAAAGTAGATTTAGCAAAGTTTTCCATTTCAAAAACACCAAGAGGTCCGTTCCATACAATAGTTTTTGATTTCGAAATTATATTTTTAATATCAGTTAAACTTTTAGGGCCGACATCCATACCCATCCAACCATCAGGAATATTTGCATCCTCAGTAGTTTTTATATTCGCATTATTGTCAAATTTATCGGCAATAACATTATCGATAGGTAGATAAAGCATTTTTCCCATTGATGAGGCTTTTTCCATAATTTCTTTTGCAGTATCCAAAAAATCATCCTCGCATAAAGAGCTACCAATGCTGAATCCTTTTGCTTTAAGAAAAGTATAAGCCATGCCACCGACAACAATTAAAGTGTCAACCTTGTCGAGTAAATTTATTAGTACAGATATTTTACTCGATATTTTAGCACCACCAATAATTGCCGTGAAAGGTTTTTGAGGATTTGCTACTGCTTCACCTAAATATTTAATTTCTTTTTCCATTAAAAATCCAGCGACCGCTTGCATTCCAGCTTTCGCTTTAGCAATTCCTGCAGTTGAGGCATGTGCTCTATGTGCTGTGCCGAATGCATCATTAACATAGACGTCAGCTAAATTAGCAAGCTCTTTCGAGAAATTCGCATCATTTTCTTCTTCTTCTTTATGGAATCTTAAATTTTCTAAAAGTAAAACGTCACCACTTTTAAGATTTTTCGCTTGTTTACTAACTTCATCGCCTATGCAATCATTAGCAAATAAAACATTATAGTTTGATAATTTATTTGCTAAATACTCATAAACTGGTTTTAGTGAATATTTAGGATTAGGTTTGCCGTCTGGGCGACCCAAGTGGCTCATTAGTATTAAAGAAGCACCGTTCGAGAGAATATATTCTATTGTTGGCATGGCGCTGTCAATTCTTGTAGAATCTGTTATTTTCGTATTAGTTTCTTTATCGAGGGGGACATTGAAGTCGACTCGAACAATTACTTTTTTTCCATTAATATCAATATCAGAAATAGTTTTTTTCATAGTAAAAGTCCTTTTTTATAAGTTATATAATTGATGCAAATAAAGGAGCCTTTGTATTAAACATTAGCTCCTTTATTACTTAAAAAAAATTATTATTTTGTATTCATAAACATAAGCAAGTCTATTACTCTGTTTGAATAACCCCACTCATTATCATACCAAGATACAAGTTTGAAGAATCTCTTTTCGCCTGGTAAATTATTTTGAAGTGTTGCAAGTGAATCATAAATTGAACTACGGTTATCATGTATAAAGTCAGTCGATACCAACTCTTCGTTTGCATAACCTAAAATGTTTTTAAGGTAACTTTCAGATGCTTTTTTAAGCAAAGCGTCAATCTCTTCGATAGACGTATCTTTTTCAGATCTAAAAACCAAATCAACAACAGAACAGTCAGCAGTAGGCACACGGAAGCTCATGCCAGTAAGTTTACCCTTTGTTACAGGTAAAACCTCACCAACAGCCTTAGCAGCACCTGTGCTTGAAGGGATGATGTTTATCGCAGCTGCACGTCCACCTCTCCAATCTTTTTTAGAAGGACCATCAACTGTTTTTTGAGTAGCAGTATAAGAGTGAATTGTAGTCATAAGACCTGTTTCAATTCCAATTCCTTCTTTAAGTAGAACATGAACTAATGGAGCTAAACAGTTAGTTGTACAACTAGCATTAGAAACGATATCATGATTACTAGCGTCATACTCTTCGTGATTTACACCCATAACCAATGTCTTAACGCCACCTTTAGCAGGGGCACTAATGATAACTTTTTTTGCACCAGCTTTAATATGTCCTTGAGCTTGTTCTTTATCAGTGAAAAGACCAGTAGACTCGATAACATAGTCGATACCTAAGCTCTTCCAAGGAAGTAGACTTAAGTCTCTAACAGCTTCGATACATTTAATTTTGCAACCATTAACTATAAGATTGTCTCCATCAGTAGAAATATCTGCTTTCATTCTACCTTGAACTGAATCATACTTTAATTGATAAGCAAAATACTCGGCATCAGGTGCAACATCGACGACAGCAACGACTTCGATTTCTTTACCCAAAAGACCGCGCTCTACAAGCGACTGAAAAACAAGACGACCAATACGTCCAAAGCCATTAATGGCAATTTTTGTGCTCATATAAATACTCCAATAAAATTATATTATACAATCCGCAGACCGATCCAAAAAACTTTCCAAATATGAAAATATCATGATAAATATTTTTAGTCAAGCATATTAATTTTATATTTGAAATCTCTTGAAATTCTATTAATTTTTAATTTTTGTATATTTCGATATTATTTCTAACTGTCTGTACAAATTCAAAACTAGGGTCAGCTCTGTGTTTTGTTTTATAATCATCATCTTTTGTTTTTATTAATGAAGAATGTTGCAAGTTTTCATTGTTCGACTCGAAATGCCCTATCACATATTTAATACTTTTTATATTTCCTGTGAGATAATTTATTAATTTTATATTTGCTTCCAACTGACTTTCAGTTAAATCGTCTGGAAAACCTATATTTTCAATTCCAATTGCAGTATAGTTAAGCCCTATGACATGCCTTGTTACAAATGGGAGTGGGGTGAAGCTATAAATAGTGCCATTTCTATCTACAATAAAATGAATAGAAACATTGACAAGTCCACCGAGTTTAATATCTTTTCGACCATGCAGAATGTCTGAATTGAAAACATTTAATGCACCTTTCAGAGTCGATGTCGCTGTTGAATGTATGACTAAAACTTGTGGCGAACGCATATAAACAGAGGGTTTGCCATAATTTTCTTTTGTATATTGTTTGATTAAATATTTATAATAATCGGATGGTATTCTTTCATGAGTTCTATTTATAAAGGGAGCATTTTCATAAAAATCACCATATGTCATAGATTTTTTTGAGGTGCTACTACATGATACTATAAAAAAAATGGAACAGATGCATAAAAGTATTTTCATATTTTTCATTAAAGATAATCTTTTGCTAAAGAATATTACATATCCATAGCAATATTTATACTTAAATAACCTATGCTAGATTGAAAAGGAACTATTAATGTTTTAAGACTTTTTGGTATAACTTGAATTTCTGAACCATGGTAAAGTATGGGAGCATTTATATCGCAATCTATTTTATCTTGTTCAAGCCTTGTCACGGCATGAGCGGTTATAGTATTTCCAATTTCACTTATCACACTACGCATCATATCTTCAAATTCTTGTTCAAAAGTATATTCAGATTTTTTCTTGCTCATAAGTATTTCTGTTAGAAGTTGAGAAAAACTCTCTGGAAATTCATATAAAATTTGACCTGAAACATCACCAACAACTCCAACAGCCACACCATATCCAGAAAATAGTTTTCGCCCTTGGCCTTTTACCAAAGCACCTTTTTCCATTCTTATTCCAACCATATCATTGAATACAGATATTAAAGATATTATAAATGGATTAACAAATCGTATATCCATAAACTTTAAAGAAGAAGCAGTCATAGTATTTTGTAAAAATCCTTAAGTTAGATACGATATATATTTTTAATTGTATAATAAATATATATTTTAAGCAATCATTATATTAAGAATTAATTGCTATTTTAGCACTAAATAATTCTTGAAAAAAAAATACTTTTATTGTACTATATAGTGTTAACTTATGAATATCACTAAAATGTTTGTCAAAAAAAAATTAGTATACATCTATCTTTCAGATGGTAGATTTTTTAAAGTAGCGAAAAAAGGTTTTGCAGGGCTTGACCTCTATGAAGGGCTTGAAGTTGATTATGATGATATAACTTCAATAAGAGTAAAATCATATGAAATCGCCGCCAATAAGGACGCTGCAGTATTACTTGCAAGAAGTTTTTTGAGTGAAAAACAATTGCGTCAAAAACTTATGAAAAGAGAACATAAAAAGCGTTTTATAAACTCGACTGTCAAATATTGCAAAGAGTATGAACTCATCGACGATAAAAGATTTGCAAGAGTATTATTAAATAGTTTAAGACTTAAAGGTAAAAGTAAAAGAGCTATTGAGATGTCTTTATATAAAGCGGGTGTTAAGTCGAAAATTATCAATAATGTTTTAAAATCTATTAGTATAGGAACAGAATCTAAATTATTAAAAGATGCAATAAGAAAATATTATCCACTCTATGAACATAAAGATGACTGTAAAGAAGTATTTATTAAAGCCTTAATTAGAAAAGGTTTTGATTATTCGAATACTAGACGTCTAATAGAAGTATATATTAAAAATATTAAAAGAAAAAATAGGGGAGAAAGATGACACATTTAGAACTTAGAGAAAAATTCTTAAACTATTTTAAGTCAAAAAATCATACAATAGTAAGCTCTTCATCTCTTATACCAATTGAAGATCCTTCATTACTTTTTACAACTGCAGGCATGCTTCAATTTAAATCGCTTTATGCGGGAATTAAAAAAGCAGATTATACAAGGGCTGCGAGTGTGCAAAAATGTTTTCGATTATCTGATTTAGAAAATATAGGTAAAACAGCAAGGCATCATACATTCTTCGAGATGTTTGGAAATTTTTGTTTTTCAAGTGATTATTTTAAAAAAGAAGCTATAGAATTTGCTTGGGAGTTTTCTACTGAAATTATAAAATTGCCAATAGAAAAAATATATGTATCTATTTTTGAGAGCGATGATGAGTCATTCGAAATTTGGAATAAACATATAGGTGTGCCAAAAGAAAGAATTGTGCGTCTGGGCAAGGCTGACAACTTCTGGGGGCCTGCTGGTGATAGTGGCGCATGCGGGCCTTGTAGCGAGCTTTATATCGACATGGGAGTTGAGAAGGGTTGCGGTAAAGATTCTTGTGCCGTTGGATGTGATTGCGAACGTTATTTGGAATTTTGGAATTTAGTGTTTAATGAATTTTTTCAAGATACTGATGGCAAGCAAACAAGACTTCCTAATGTTGGAATCGATACGGGTATGGGGCTTGAGAGGCTTTGTTATATTACTCAAAATGTCGAGAGCAATTATGCTACCGATGTTATGAAGCCTATCGTTGATGCGATTTGTGAAAAACTTAATGTTGTTTATGAGAATGAAAATAAGCAAAAAATAAATCTTATAGCTGATCATACAAGAGCATTAGTTTTTGTCATGAGTGAGAATATTGCACCTTCAAATGAGGGACGAGGATATGTGCTTAGACGTCTTTTGAGAAGGGCTATAAAAACGGCTAATGATTTAGGTTTTAAGGGTGATTTTTTGTCGAGCATTACTTATAGTGTTGTAAATACATATAAATCTATATATCCTTATCTTGAACAAGAAGAGAAAAATATTAAAGAAATTTTATATTCAGAAGAGATGAAATTTAATCAGACACTTTCTGTTGGAATAAACAGGCTTTATTCTATTATGAACGATAAAAAAGAAAAAAATGAAAGTATAATAACAGGCTTCGAGGCTTTCACATTGTTTGATACTTATGGAGTGCCTTTTGAAATTACTGTAGAAGAGGCTTCTGATCATAATTTTACTGTCGATAAGCAGGGTTTTGAAAAAAGTATGAATGAGCAGAAAAAAAGAAGCAGAGGTGGCGATAAAAATAAAAAGTCATATTTTGAAAATATTGAAAAAGTTAATGTTTTATATGTTGGAGAAGAATATGACAAACTTGAAAATGGTATTCATACTAAAATAATTGCTCTTTATAAAGAAGATAAAAAAGTTGATAGCATTAATGGACATGGAATTGTTATAACCGACAAAACTCCTTTTTATGGCGAGATGGGTGGGCAAGTTGGAGATAGTGGATTTATACAACTTAAAAATGGTGAAAAAATAAAAGTTATAGATACTCAAAAAAGTGATAATACTACTATTTTGATTGTCGAGGCAGAAAGTAAAATATCGGTGAATGATGATGTCGTTTTATTTATCGACTTAGAAAGACGACAAAATATTATAAAAAACCATACAGCGACTCATGTACTTCAAAAAGTTTTAGAACTAACTTTGGGTGATCATGTTAATCAGGCAGGTAGTTTAGTTAATGCCGACTATTTACGTTTCGACTTCACGCATAATAAATCTATTACTGAAGAAGAACTTAAAATTATAGAAAACAAAGTGAATGAAATATCATGCGCTTCTATGCCTGCAGTAATTGCGAGCATGTCGAAAGAGGACGCTATAAAAACTGGTGCGAAGGCATTATTTGGCGAAAAATATGGCGACATAGTGAGGACTCTTAATATTGGAAACGGGTTTTCATTTGAGTTATGCGGAGGTAGTCATTTAACTAATACATCTGAAATTGGTTATTTTCATATAGTGAGTGAAGGTTCTATTGCCAGTGGGGTGAGAAGAATTGAGGCAGTAACTGGTAGAAAGTCATCATGTCTAGCTACAGAAACACTTGCGAAATTAAAACTTTTGGAACGTGGTTTGGGTGTGAGCAAGATAGAAGATATTGAGTTGAAAATTGAAAAACTTAATGAAGAGATAAAAAATCTACAGAAAGAGAATAAATCACTCAAAACTTCTGGGGCATCGAATAAAGATTTTTTAGATAGCTATAAAGATATTAATGGAATAAAATACTATTATCTTCATTTTGATGAATCTGCCAAGTCGGTTAGAGTTTATGCGGATGTTCTTAAAGAAAGAGTTAAAGAGCATGTTGCTATAATTACATCAAGCTTTGAGGGTGCAAATGGGATTATTGTTCAAGTTGCTGGCAATTCATTGATAGAAAAGAAAATGTCAGCCAATGATATTCTTAAAAAAATAATTTCGGTATCCAATGGACGTGGCGGTGGAAAAAATACTTTTGCTCAAGGTAGTGTGGAAGATTTAGAAAAAGCTAAAGAATATATCGAAAAAAATATTGAAAAAGAGATTTTATAATAATTATGAAGAAAACTTTTATTTTACTAATGATACTCTCGATTTTTATTTTATCTTGCTCAAATAAGGTTATTACATTAAGAAGGCTTGATGAGATTAATCGTGCTGGTAAGAGTTTAAATAAAAACCCTGACAATGAAGAGGTTATAAGATATATTATAGATGCTGCTCAAAATGGTAATAGAGAAGCAAGAAGTGAAGCATTATGGGTTTTAGCGAATATAAAAACACCGCTTGCTTATAGTGAATTTTTAAGACTAAGTATCGAAGACCCTGATTTTAATGTTCGTGCCATGGCGATTTTAGGACTTGGTGAGCTTGGTAGCGATACAGATATGGCTATTAATAATATAGCATCTGCTATTTTTGATATTGATGTTCAAGTTCAAATTGAGGCTTTAAGTGTCGCAGGTTATATTAAAGATGAAAGGCTTACTAAACATATTCTTAAAAGTTTATCGAGCAAAAATAAATGGGTTAGAATGGCTGCAGTTGAAGCTCTTAAAGACTATGAAGATGCGAGAGTTGAGGCATCACTTTTAGCGATAAGTAAAGCTGATAAAGATTTTGCCGTTAGAAGTTTGGCAGCTCAAGTTATAGATTATAGAAAAAACAGAGTTATAGATGAAATTATAGAAAGTGAAATTATAGATTATGGGGAAAATGAAGTATAATGAAAAAGTTTTTAATTATTCCGTTAGTGTTGATATCTATTTTAATAAGTTCATGTGCACAAAATTATTCTTTTCTTAGAGTCGAAGAAATAGTCTATTCTAAAAAGACAATAGCATTATCATCTTTCACATTTCCAAAGAGCATGACTAATTATACTTTGGATAGGCTTAAATATTTAAATACTCAAATATATTCTGACTATGTGCTTAATAGTTTTATAAGTAATTTTAATAGTCAAAACGAACTTATTAAACTTGTTACACTAGAAAGTGTTATCGGTAATGAAGATTTTTCTAAATTAAAGTATCATTCAATTTTGGGTGCCGATTATGTGGCGGCAACGGGAACTATTGCGACAAATATTTTAGATAATAGTACTATTGATTTGCTTAAAGGCAAAGTTGATGGATATATGTTTGCTGATGCGAGTATGTCATTTTGGGCTCAAAAAGTTACTATCGACTTTAGCATGTTTAATTTAGATGGCTCTCCAATTTGGAAAGATGAACTTGAGGGTAGCTCTTATTATATTATTGGTGATGCGGGCCCTACAAAACAGACGGCTTATGATATAATTGTAGCAGATATTTTGGAGTATCAAAAAAGACATAAAAATGAGCTTTATATTATTATAGATCAGGCAGTTTCAAATGCTGTTATAGAATTAAAAGATAAAGTGCCTTATGCATTTAATACCAATGAAATAATTTTTATACAACCATTTCCTGTTATGACAGATGAAAATATATCGAGTAATGACACGACGAATATTGTTGATACGAATAGTATTCTGACTGAATAAATAGATTTGGAAATATGACTTAAAGTGAGGTAGGAGCGATGGCAGAAAGAAAAATACTACATTTGAATCTTACTAATACTGATGATTTGTTTTTTCGTTCAGCACTTAAAGGATATCTTGTCGAAATTAATGAAAGTCATTTTATTATGGGCAATGAAGATTTAGGTTTAAAAGTTTCTGGTAAAAATGTTAATGAGGCGGCAGAGCTTTTAAAAGAGGCTTTTATTGATTTAGTTAATGATGTAGCTTATAAATCAAAATATGCACCTTTAAGTGAGCGTGAGAGAAAAAAATTAAATATTATTCGTTCGATTTGTGAAATAGGGAATTGATATGTTTATAACTTCTGATAAAAAAAAAGAGATATTAAAAAGATTTGA
The DNA here is from genome assembly GCA_947038115.1 of uncultured Spirochaetia bacterium. Taxonomy (GTDB): domain Bacteria; phylum Spirochaetota; class Brachyspiria; order Brachyspirales; family Brachyspiraceae; genus CAMQVF01. Next base: position 7,099 of record CAMQVF010000011.1, on the reverse strand, counting down.
ATCGAAAAAAATAGCTGTTTTATATGGTGGCACAAATGAAGAGCGAGAGGTTTCACTTAGAAGTGGTGCTAATATTTATGATGCTTTAACAAGTTTTGATGAGCTTAAAGAAAATATTACATTAATAGATGTTCAAGACGGCGAGAGCTTGGTCAATAGGCTTAAAAAAGAAAATATCGAGTTTTGTTATAATATATTACATGGCAAGAATGGCGAAGACGGAACGGTTCAAGGCTTGCTCGATATGCTTCAAATTAAATATACGGGTGAAAGTGTTTTAGTCTCTGCTTTATGTATGGATAAAATTAAAACTAAAACGATTTGGAAGGCGTATAATATTGAGAGTTCTAATTTTGATTTGCTTGACAATATTATAAATGAAAATGACCAATGTTTATATTCAAAGTCGAATGAATCATTTAAGTTTCCATTCATCATCAAGCCTATTGCAAGTGGTTCAAGTTGCGGTGTTCATTTGATAAAAAATATTGAGCAGTATTTAAGAGTAAAAAATACTATAAATACTAATGACTATTTAATTGAAGATTATTTGAAAGGTACTGAAGTTACAGTTGGGCTTGTCAAAGATGAAAATAGTGGCGACGGTGTTTTTACATTTCCAATATTAGGTATTTATCCTAAAAATGAAATATATGATTATGAAGCTAAATATACACCTCAAATGACAGACTTTCAAATTCCTGCTTTGCTTGATAAAAAACAAGAAAAAAGACTTATAAAAAATGCGATTATGGCTTATAATGTTTTATCTTGCCGTGGAGTTTGTCGTATTGATGCGATTGTTAGTGAAGATGAAATTAATTTGCTTGAATGTAATACGCAAGGCGGGATGACTAATACATCGGATATTCCTGAAATGGCTAAGGCTTCAAATATTGAGTTTAGAGATATTGTCCTTTACATATTAGGGCTTATAGAGTAAAAAAGGTAATAATATAATGAGTAAAAAAAAGCATGATAATAGTAGTGAAATAATAAAAAATAAAAAAGCTTTTTTTAATTATGAACTTGTTGACACATTCGAGGCTGGCATTGTCCTCGTTGGCACAGAAGTGAAGTCGCTACGTGCAAGAAATGTAAATATTAGCGAGTCTTATGCTACTTTCAAGAAAGGTGAACTTTTTTTAGTGAACTTGCATATTTCACATTATAATTTTGGAAATATAAATAATCATGATCCTTTAAGAATACGAAAGCTTTTAATGAAAAAAAAGGAAATAAAACGTTTATATGGCAAAGTTAAAGAACAAGGGCTTACACTTATTCCAGTTAAACTTTATTTCAATAATGGAAAAATTAAATTAGAGCTAGCATTGGCACGTGGTAAAAAGTTGCATGATAAAAGAGAGACATTAAAGAAAAAATCATTAGATAGAGAAATGGAACGCTATGTTACAAAATAGATTTTTAAATTAGTCTATTCGATATAAAATCTATTTTTTTATAGCATCAACAAGCAACTATCTCTTTGATAAGAAATTCTCGCCCACCAAGCAACTCCCAAGAATCAGATTGACAATTGGGGCAAATCTTATTATTTTTTATCAAATTGAAAACTTTATCACAATTCTTGCATAGAGCATTCCCGGGTAATATTTCAATCTCTAGTTTCGTATTTTCTAATATAGTGCCATCCACAGCAGCAGGGTAACAAGCTTCTACATATTTTGGAATCATAGAAGAAAGTTCCCCTATCTGTAAAACTACTTTATCAACTTTAACTAAATTGTTACTTTGTACAAATTTCTCCACTGTCTTTACAACCTCAAAAACAACACTTAATTCATGCAATTTTTACCACCTATTTTATTACTATTTAAATATATTTTTAATTTTTTTAGCAATCATTCTGCCCTTACGCTTGATAAGAGCCTTAACAATTACAGGTTTTAATTCTTCAAACACCTTGCCTCCCGAGTCATGTATTCTTTTAAGAGAGATGGCGTCTAATTTACATCTTGTCGTGCATGCTCCACAACCTAAACATAAATATTCATCAACCACAGTTACACCACAGCCAAGACAACGTTCGGTTTCTTTGGCAATCTGTTCGGCTGTAAATGTATTTCTAATATCTTTAAATGATGATTTATTAAAAGCTGTTTTATCATGTCCTGCTTTTTCTCTTGGAATGGCATCATAACCTGCTAAATTTAAATTATCTTTATCAAGCGAATGGAAGTCTCTTCTAGCTCGACCAAAAGTTAAACTCTGCCCCACTTGAACATAACGATGTATTGAAATGGCAGCTTCTTTTCCCAATGAAATAGCGTCAATTGCAAATTTAGGCCCTGTCATAACATCGCCACCGACAAATATATCAGGCTCATTTGTTTGTAGTGTAAATGCATCAGCTTTGGCTGTAAGGTTTGCGTTAAGAACTATTTTGCTAGCGTCTATAAGATTACCCCATTCTATAGCTTGCCCCACTGAAAGTAATACTTTATCAGCCGCTACTTTTTTAATATTAGATTCATCATAAACTGGTTTGAACTTTCCATTTTCATCGAATACAGAAAGGCATTTAATAAACTCGACACCTACAACTTTGCCATTTTCTACAATTATACGTTTAGGCCCCCATGAATTGTTTATTGAAATATCTTCAGTTAAAGCCTCTTCAAGCTCTTCAGGTAAAGCAGGCATTTCTTCAGCATTTTCAAGGCAGAACAATTCGACACTTGAACTTCCAACTCTTGTAGCCGTACGAGCAACATCAATAGCGACATTTCCTCCACCGATTACAATAATTTTACCATCAAATTTAATATCTTTTCCTAAATTAACATCACGCAAAAAATCAACACCGACAAGAACTCCATCAGCGTCCTCACCTTCAATACCAATTTTTCTACCAGATGTCGCACCAATAGCAATATAGAATGCTTTGTAATCTTGTTTTCTTAATTCATCTAAACTAATATCTTTACCGACCTCTACACCAGTTTTAAACTCTATTCCCAATTCTCTTAAAATATCAATCTCCGCATTAATAACATTTTTTTCAAGCCGAAAAGAAGGTATTCCTAGTGTGAGCATGCCACCTAAAACATTTTCTTTTTCAAATACTGTAACTTTATAACCATCAATTGCTAAATAATAAGCACAAGATAAACCAGATGGTCCGCCACCTATTACAGCAATTTTTTTATCATATTCATGCATGATTTTTGGAACATATCTATTTTCAATATTAAGGTCTTGTTCAGCGATAAATTTCTTAATTTCATCTATGGCGACAGGTGAGTCGAGGTCTCCTCGAGTACAAGCCGATTCGCATTCACTTGGGCAAATTCGTCCGCAAACAGCTGGAAAAGGATTCTCATTTTTTATGAGTTGTAATGCTTCTTTATATTTACCTTGTGCCGCTAATTTTATATATCCTTGAACAGATATATGAGCAGGACATTTTGTCTTACAAGGGCTAGTTCCAGTTTCCAAAACATCTTCTCTATTTGTACGATAATCATTATTCCATTTGTCAGAACCCCACTCGGTATCGGTTGGAAAATCTTTTCTCTTGTTTTCTACTAGTGGTTCTTTAGAGCATATTTTTTGACCAAGCTTTAAAGCATTAACAGGACAGACCGCCGCACATTCTCCACAAGCCACACATTTTTCTTTATCAACATTTGATACATAATTAGAACGTATCATATCATTATTTAGAAACATACCAGCTATTCTCAAGGAATAACATGAGCATCCACAGCAATTACAAATGGCATGTGTTTTACCTTCACCATCCATATTTGGCATCTCATGCATTAAGCCATTTTCTTCAGCCCTTTTAATAATTTCAAAAGCTTCTTCACGAGTGATAGCACGACCACGCTCTGTGCGGATATAGTATTCTGCCGCATGTCCTAATTGAATACACATGTCTTCTTTTAAGTGTCCGCAACCTTCACCTAAAGCCTCTCTTGATGTACGGCAAGAACAGTCGGATACTGAAAAAATTGTATTGTCATTAAGGTATTTTGAAACTTCTTCATATGAAACTCTTTTTGTCTCGCCTTGAATAGCTTGCTCAATAGGAATTACTCGCATAGGACCCATACCAACGGGGAAAATACCAGCCGTCATAGGGCCACGTCTTTTACCATAATCATCAAATGCCTTTGCTATTTGCTCGTAATTTTCTACGCTTCCTTTGAATGGGTGATTAACAATCATCTCCATATGGCCTGGTACCCAAACTTCAAACCAATATTTATCGACCCCATCTTTTTCGCCCATTAAAGCAACACCTGCAACTGCTAATTCCCATAGAATTCTATTAGTTTCTTCTAATGACTTTCCGCATAAAACAGAAACTTCGGCAGCACTTTGTGGAGCATGGAATTCAAGGAAAATAGCGACATCAGCCATTTCATCTGTTACTACGGGTTCTAAAATTTTATACTCAGGATATTCAGGTTTAATTTCTGACTTTGATCCACGTTTTGTTCTACTAATTTTATTAGCAAGATCTAAAATTTTTTCATTTACCATAGTATTTCTCCTTATCTATATTTATTTATTATTCCATTTTTTTTCTTCGATACGTATCCAATTAATCCATTCTTCAATACCTTCACCTGTTTTTGATGAAATCTGAAATATTTCGATATTAGGATTTAATTTTTTAGCAATACTTATTACAGCATTAGCATCGAAGTCGAAATGTTCTAGCACATCAATTTTACTTATGAGTAGAACATCAACCACAGAAAACATTGCAGGGTATTTAAGTGGTTTATCATCACCTTCAGGCACACTCAAAATCATAGCATTTTTAGATGCCCCTGTATCAAATCCTGCTGGGCAAATTAAATTACCAATATTTTCAAGTATAACGAAATCAAGCTCTTCTGTACCTAGTGCATTTAATCCTTGTTTAGCCATATCCGCATTGAGATGGCACATTCCACCTGTATGTAATTGAATTACTTTTGTGCCAGTGTTAGCCACCGACTTTGCATCAACATCAGAATCGATATCGGCTTCTACAACGCCTATTTTCATTTCATCTTTTAACGCTTTTATAGTTTGTAGAACAGTAGTGGTTTTGCCAGAACCTGGTGATGACATTAAATTTAATAGAAAAGTTTTTTCATTTCTAAGTCTTTCTCTAAGTAAATGAGCTTGTTCATCATTATCTTTAAAAATACTTTCTTTAATCTCGATAACTCTAAATTGTTCCATTATTATGTCCTATTTTAAATCTAATATATTTTTACTATCTAAATACAAGTATAGTAATATTTTATCAAATTGCAAAGATATCTCTTGACAATTGAGCTTTTAAATCTAAACTTTAAATTAAGACGTCTATTATAAAAGGTGTATATTTATGGAAACTAGAAACAAAAATGAACAAAACATACTTTGGGTAATTTTATCTATTTCAATTATGGGAGTGTCGATGCTCTCGTCATTTCTACCTGTTTTTGCTAACATACCTATAAACGTACTTTTACCTATAGGAATTATGTTTACTTGTAGAATGGTTTTTTTCGAAAAGTTAAAACTCTCGACATTAATAATATTACGGGCTGCAATTTTGCTTGCAGTTTTTAATATTTTAAGTCGAGATATCTATATGAAAATAGTACTTATATTTTTAGCTATAAATATCCTCGAAGCAACACTTACAGACTTTAAACGCAAAAAAGTATGGAATGGTATAACAGGAATTCTACTTACAATTTCAGTGTATTTTCTACAAACCAAGTGGGTTGACCTAACCGATTTAGCTCCTTTTGCTCATATTTATGAGGCTAATATGTTAACTGTTTGGGGATCTATATTTTGGATTATTGCATACACAATTTGGAATTGGATATTTGTAACTAATGAATTTTCAGATTCTATTGCAAAACTGCATATAGGAATTTTGTTAGCCCCAATTGCTAGTTGTCTATTATTATGGACTCCCGGTTATTGGCTTATATTCCGAGCTAACTCTTTGACATTTGGTGGATGTGTGCAAATATATGGGAAACAAGAAATTGAAGTTGGGTTAAAATCGGATGCCTTCAGTAAGTTTGTAAATTGTACGAAAACCAGAGGAGCACAAATAGTATTTATGATAGTCAATATTGTATTAATGGTGCTCTCGGTGATATTAAAATAATAAAAGGGGATAAGTCTATGAATGCTTATGATGTAATTATAATTGGTGCGGGGAATGGTGGACTTGCTGCCGCTACAAGACTTGCACTAGCAAATAAAAAAGTTATCGTGTTTGAAAAACATAATATACCTGGGGGGTGTGGCACTAGCTTTCGCCGTGGTCGTTTCGAGTTTGAGGTTGCACTCCATCAATTAAGCAGTATGGGGACAAAGGAAAACCCGGGCCCTTTACGTACTTTATTTGAGGAATATGGAATAGTCGACAATATTGACTGGATAGAAATTGACACTTTATATAAAGTTAATTTACCAAAAAATAGAGGTGTAGCGTTGCCTGCGAATAGGGACCTTGCTGAAAAAGCATTGATAAAAGAATTTCCTGAAGAGAAAGATTCTATTTTGGAATATTATAAAATGGTTTATAATTTTAACGAAGAGATAAATTCATTTTTAGCAGCAAGTGCGGGTAGTACAGGGGAGGCTTCTTCTCTAAAAAAAATGATTATGAAAATAGGTTTTCCTAAAAAATATCCAACTCTCGCAAAATATGCAGTACGTAGCACACAAGATGTCTTGGACGAATTCTTTAAAAGTCGTGAGTTGCAATTGGTTTTGTCAGCCCATTGGTGCTTTATGGGTATGCCACCAAAACGCTTTCCATTCTCGATTCTCGCTCGTGTGCTTCATATTTATACAGAAGAGAAACCTTTTTATCTTCGAGGGGGATCACAAGTTATATCTCAATCGCTGGCTGATAGAATTATAGACCTTGGTGGCGAGATGAAATATAATTGTGGCATTGAAAGTATTATAATTGAAGATGAAAAAGCGGTGGGTGTTGTTGATGAATTTGGTAATGAATATCATGCGAAAAGTATTATTTCAAATATTTCACCTGTTCATACATATTTCAAACTACTCAAAGAAAATGAAATTCCAAATGAGGCTCGTGAATACTTGA
>CAMQVF010000010.1 GCA_947038115.1 uncultured Spirochaetia bacterium | reverse complement strand
AAATACTATTATTTGATAGAATAACTCATAGTCTGTTATTCTATCAAATAATAGTATTTTGTCAACTATTTCTATTTTTAAGACACTACTCAAGTATTAATTTAAATTGAGATAATTTTATTTGTATTACTTTGTTTGCATTTTTATATATATGTTATACAATAATACTATATAAAAATAAGGAAAATATATTATGAAAAAATCAATTTTTAAAAATTCTAAATTCCGTTTGGTTTTAGCAATTTTTGCGATTTCGTTATTGTCTTTGAGCTGTGGAGACAAAGCAACTGATCCAACGGACGTTACACCGAGTAACACATTCACGCTTGCAACAGTTCCTGCAACTTTGCCTGCTGAAAATGTTTGGATAATTACAGACAGTGGAAGCACGGCGACAACAGCCGATTTTGGCGCATTAGAAAAACTTTTGAATAGTAACGCTGCGAAAGACCGTAAAATTGCACTTGAGTTTCCAAATATTGAGGCAATTCCTGCAGAAGCGTTTTCTGATGGTGCTGCTTATACTGGAGTTAAAACTATTGTTGCTGTGAGTGGTCCAAAAGTTGTAACTATTGGAGAAGAGGCGTTTCGTAAATGCGAGGCTTTAGAGACTGTTAGTTTTCCTTTAGCTACAACTATTGTACGTGCAGCATTTAGTGCCTGCATTGCTTTGAAGACTGTTGACATTCCTTTAGCTACAACTATTGGAGATGATGCGTTTAGTTACTGCTATGCTTTAGAGACTGCTAGTTTTCCTTTAGCTACGACTATTGGATATGTCGCGTTTTCGGACTGCACTACTTTGACTACTATAACTATTGCGACTAAGTCGACTTTAGAAACTTTAAAGGATAGTGCATTTGGTCGTGGTAATAATACAACTGTTACAGAGAATATTACAGTTACTACTTCTGCTGCGAATAAATCTAAATTTGAAGCGAATGACTGGAACTTTAAACAAATTATTACAGAATAATAAAAATTAATAATAATTCAATGGGTGCTTTTAATTAAGTGCCCATTTTTTATTTTTTAATACTAAAGCCTCTATATTTTCTATCTCAAGCATTAAACTCATCAGATGTTTCTTTTCCAAATAATAATCTCTCACGAAATATTTTGCTTGTTTCATTATAATTTATATATATGTCAAAGAAATCAATTAATAGTATATTTTATTTATAATTAGTAGTATCTATTCTTGACATTTTCTTAATATTAAATAGAATGTTTGACTTAAGTATATGAATAAAAATAATTCTTTTTTTCAAAATAACTGTTTAATAATAAATAAATTATGCATATTTACATGTGTGTTTTTGTTGTGCTTTAACATTATTTTTGCACGTACATATAGTTATGATAAAAAATATATTGATATTGTCGAAGATATTAATAATCCGATAAGTAAAGAAAATGAAAAAATAATAAGAGATACAATATTAGCAATTGCCAAAGGTCTTTTAGATGAAGGTTATTCATATAATGAAAGTACAATAGTAACGCATCCTATAACTAAAGAAGAGAAAAAGTTTTTAATGGATTGTTCTGGTTTTATAGCCGCTGTATATTGGGCTTCTAATATAGTTGTTTTTGACAAACAAGCTTTAGTTGCAGATGGTGGTGTTAGAACTATGCATAAAACACTTTCTAAGTATAATAAGATATATAAAGAAGAAACCCCGGGTATTGGTGATATTATCATGTTTGACAGGACTACTAGTAATAATCGAGATTTATCACATGCTGGACTAGTTATTGGTGTAGATGAGAATAAAACAGTTTCTTATATTCATTCGACTGTGAGCAAAGGTCTTATGATCGGATATATGAATTTAGAATATACAAATGATAGACTAGGAAAAAATAATGAACTTATAAATAGTACATTAAAGCGAGGCGGAGGAGCTTCTGCATATGCCTCTAATCTCTTTAATAGTTTTGGAACAGTATTGAGTCTGCCTTAAAAAATATAATTGGGAGAAAATAATGAGCAAACCAAAAAAAAATAATAATAGAAAGTTACCTATTAAACCAACACCTGCTGGTGGAAATCAAATAATACTACTACTTCTTCTCGTAATGGTTATTGTTATGGGAGTTATGTATTTTCAAAAAGCCCCACAAGAAAAATCACAAGAATGGGATTATTCGATTGTTGTTGATAAAGTAAAAGAGGGTGTAGTAAAAGAAGTTACTATTGTTGATCAGAATATAAGAAATGGACGTGCTGTACAAACAGTTAATGGAAAAGTTACTGAAGTTACATTTCATTCATATATCCCATATTCTACAACCGACTTTGTAACAATACTTATTGCGAATAATGTAAAAGTTAAAGGTGCTCAAGAGAAAACTAGTTATTTAGGAATTCTGCTTGTTAACTTACTGCCTATTCTTGCAATTGGTTTTCTTCTATGGTTTTTTATGTTTAGACAAGTTCAAGGCTCAAATAATCGAGCTATGAGTTTTGGTAAAAGTAAAGCTAAACTGATGACCAAGGAAGATATAAAAGTTACATTTAAAGATGTCGAAGGTTGTAAAGAAGCAAAAGAAGATTTAATCGAGGTGGTTCAATTCTTAAAGGACCCCACAAAATTTGTAAAACTCGGGGCAAAAATACCCAAGGGTGTTTTATTAGTTGGCCCTCCGGGAACAGGAAAAACATTATTAGCTAAAGCTGTAGCTGGCGAGTCGAGCGTGCCATTTTTCAGTTTGTCTGGTAGTGAATTTGTTGAGATGTTCGTTGGAGTTGGTGCTTCACGTGTTAGAGATATTTTTGAGCAAGGTAGACGAAGTGCTCCTTGTATTATATTTATAGATGAGATTGATGCCGTAGGACGTACTCGTGGTGCGGGTTATGGTGGTGGACATGATGAAAGAGAGCAGACATTAAACCAGATGCTTGTCGAGATGGACGGTTTCAATACTGATACTCGTATAATTATATTCGCAGCGACTAACAGGCAAGATGTTTTAGACCCAGCTTTATTGCGCCCAGGTCGTTTTGACAGACAAGTTGTCGTTGGTTTACCAGATGTCAAAGGACGTGAAGGAATATTTGGCGTTCATATTGCGAAAATTCAACATAATCCAAATATAGATTTATATCATTTAGCTCGTGCGACTCCTGGTTTCTCAGGTGCTGACATTGCTAATATGGTGAATGAAGCTGCTTTGGTTGCTGCTCGTAAAGATCAAGACCGAGTAGAACTTGCTGACTTTGAAGAGGCTCGTGATAAGGTTATGATGGGTGCTGAAAGAAGAAGTATACTTATTAGTGAGAAAGAAAAAACTAATACAGCATATCATGAGGCGGGTCATGCTTTGATGGCTATTTTATTAAAAGATACAGATTCTCTTCATAAAGTTACAATTGTTCCCCGTGGTAGAAGTCTTGGTGCTACTTGGACACTTCCTAAAGATGGACAATATACACTTAAACGTCAGAGAGTTATCGATGAGATGTCGATGCTTTTGGGTGGACGTGTTGCTGAAGAGTATAAATTTGGTTATGACGCTATAACTACGGGTGCTTCTAATGATATTGAGCGTGTGACTGAAATGGCACGTAGAATGGTTTGTGAGTGGGGTATGAGTTCACTTGGGCCTATCTCATTTGGTCAAAAGGATCAACCTATATTTTTAGGTAAAGAGATTGCTCGTCATAAGGATTATAGTGAGTCTACTGCTCAAAAAATTGATGAAGAAGTTGAGAAGTTTATTGGTCAAGCTTATGATAGAACTAAAAAATTACTTAAAGAAAATGTTTTAAAATTTGAAGCTTTAGCACAAGAATTGCTAGAAAAAGAGGCTTTAGATATTGATGACTTAGAGCGTATTTGTGGTGTTGATTTGCGTACACAAGATGATAAACTTGTCTATGCTGGTCGTAATCTTCTTACTGGTAGCGATGAAGTTGAGGCTTATGTTCCTGAGTCTAGAAAAGAAAAAGAGGCTGTCACTAAACCTGTAAAAAAGGCTGTTAAAAGAAAAAAAGCTCCTGTTGAGGATGATAAGGATAGTGCGGATAAAAAATAATAATGAAAACAATAGGGCGGGTCTTTTACTTGAAAAGGCTCGTTTTATAGTTTCTAAAAAATTTAATAATAATGAAATTGAGATAAATGAGAGTAGTGATAATTTTATTTCTGCTCTAATAGATGGGCATGATTTTAATTTATTTTATTCCATACTTAGTGATAGTTTATCTCGCAAATTATTTGATAAAACAGTTATATATCGTTATTTACTTAGGTTCTATCCTAAAAGTTATACTAATAATATAGAAAAAGTTAAATTAAGCTCTGTTCATGGAATTATAAATATATACTCGTGGTGTTTCAAACGTCTATTATTTCAATTCACTAAGAGAAAATATCCTTCTGAAGTTGAAGATTTTCTTTTGTTTTATATTTTTCATTTAAATCAATATAATATAAAAAATATTTTTGAAGTATCTGCCAATAGCATAGTTTTTGATATAGGTGCTTGGCGTGGAGATACTGCCTTTTATTTTTCTAAGAAAATGAACAATAGTGGAAAAATATATGCATTTGAGCCTGACAGTAATGCTTTTGAAACATTGAATAATGTATGTGAAAAGTATGATTTACAAAATGTAGAAACTTATAATATTTTATTTTCAGATAAAAAATGTGAAATACCATTTATCCCAATGGGGTTTTCTGAAGCTCAAAGCATTAAAATGAATGCTATAACAGTTGATGAATTTGTAGAAATTAATAATATAAAAAAAATAGATTTTATAAAAATGGATGTGGAAGGCGCTGAAATAAATATACTTAAAGGGCTTGAAAAAACTATAAAAAAACTACGTCCCAGTTTGGCTGTAGCAATTTATCATGGGGGCGATTTTTTTATGGAAGATTTCTATAAAGTGCCTGTTTATATTAAATCGATTACAGAAAACTATAATTATTATATTAGAACTTTTTCACCATGGGGTGGTGAGACTATTTTGTTTTGCATACCAAATAATTAGTTTTCATTTTCTGTAAAAACAAGTTGATCACCTTCGATAGTGCCGATTGTTAAGATATTTTTATTATAATTTATATAAAATGCTTCATTTATTAATGCTAAAAAGTCATATTCTTTTTGCATAAGTTCAGGAGGCCCAGACATTCTAGTTGTGCCTATGTTGCTAAATACTATAATATTTCCACGTCTTATTTCATAATTGCCAAAATAATTATTTACACCAGCAAATCCATTGAATCTATTCATATCAAATGATATTGAGATTCGTAAATCGTTTTTTGTAGAATCTAGTAAAAATGATTTTCCATTTAGCAAGCTAGTTGTTATCATTCTCGATTTTTTTACACTACTACATGATGCTAGAATAATAGACATTGATATTAGCAAAAGCATCGTGGATCTCATTTTCATTTTTATACCCTTAAATATTCATTCATACTCATCATTCTTTGTAGCATTTACTGGCTATCAAATATTAAAACCGTATTTTTTTAATTATGTGAAATTATTATAGAAAAGCATTATATATTTTGAACTAATAAAATTCAATAAAAATATATCTTATTTTAAATTTTATATATTGATATTTTTTATAAGTCTGTTTATAGTACTTATACATTATCGAATATTTTGTTTTAATAATAAAGGAAAAGTATGAGTTTTTATGAATTTAAAAATCAGTATAAAGATTTTGACATAATAGATTTCAGTAAAAGTAGAACATTGAAAGATGTTGAAAATGTATTAGCTAAAGATAAGCTTGATATATTAGATTATGCAACATTAATATCAGATGCAGTTGATGATAAAACACTTGAACATATGGCGGAAGTTTCTAAAAATATAACAGAGAAGCAATTTGGACGTACAATTTCTATTTATGCTCCAATATATTTAAGTAATTATTGTGTTAATAACTGCAAGTATTGTGGATTTAGAAAAGAAAATAAAATACACAGAAGACAACTTGAAGTGCATGAAGTTATTGAAGAGGCTAAAGTTTTATCATCACAAGGCATAAAACATGTTCTTATACTTACTGGTGAAAATGAAAAAATTTCAAGTCTTGACTATATAAGCTCTTGTGTTCAAGCAATAAAGCCTTATTTTAGTTCTATTTCTATTGAAGTATATCCAGTCGATACAAAAGATTATGAGCGACTTGTAGCATTGGGCGTTGATGGCGTCACAATTTATCAAGAGACTTATGACGAGCATACTTATAGCATTATGCATTCTGGGCCTAAAGCAGATTATAAATATAGAATAGAAACACCTGATAGAGCGGCAGAAGCTAAAATGAGGACCATAGGTGTTGGGGCTTTACTTGGGCTTTATAATCCTATTTATGATAATTTTTACACAGCATTGCATGCTAAATACTTAATGGATAAATATACAGATTGCGATATATCAGTTTCATTCCCAAGAATTCAACCTGAAGTTGGAGGCTTTCAAGCGCATTCAACAGCGGATGATAGAATGTTTTTACAGTTTTTACTTGCGAGTAGAATATTTCTTCCACGTATTGGTATTACAGTTTCGACACGTGAAAATGCAGTATTGAGAGATAATATTATCGGTTTAGGTGTAACCAAATTTTCTGCTGGGTCAAAAACAGATGTTGGTGGTTATAGTTCTCCTGATAATACAGACTCTGAACAATTTATAATTTCTGACGATAGAAGTATAAAAGATATAACAGAAACTATTTATAAAAAAGGGTATCAACCTATTTTTACTGATTGGGTTTAGCCAAAAAATAATAATATAAAAAAATACCTTGATAAAGTTGTAATTTTATATATAATCAATAACACTAAATTGGAGTTTTAATTTACAAATATGTCAATGATAGAAAAATTATCTTCTGTAGAATCTGTTTATAATGATATAGTTACAAAGCTTAATAATGCGAATATGTCAGATAATAGAGAAATACAGGATTGTATGAAAAAAAAGGCTGAAATGGAAGATGTTGTCTCTGAATATCAAGTGCTTAAAAAGATTCTTAATGAAATAGAGGAATCGAATGAGATAATAGCCAATGAGGTCGATAAAGATTTAAAAGAAATGGCTTTGGCTGAAAAGTTAGAGTTAGAAGAAAAGCAAGCTGTAGTTATATCTAATTTGCGACTTATGCTTCTACCTAAAGATAAAAATGAAGGTAAAAATATTATCGTAGAGATTAGAGCTGGTACTGGCGGTGATGAGTCGGCACTTTTTGTCGGAGACTTATTCAGAATGTACATACGTTTTATTGAGCGTTCTCATCTTAAAATGGAAATAATAGAAGCTAACCCAACAGAGCTTGGTGGTTATAAAGAAGTTATATTCTCGGCTATGGGGAAGAATGCATACGGCACATTAAAATTTGAAAGTGGCACACATAGAGTTCAACGAATTCCTTCAACCGAGTCAGGCGGACGTATTCATACTTCAGCTGCAACAGTGGCTGTTATGCCAGAGGTTGAAGAAACTGATGTTGTATTAAAAGATGAAGATTTAAGAATTGATGTATGTCGTGCAGGTGGTCCTGGAGGGCAGTCTGTAAACACTACAGATAGTGCTGTTCGTATAACTCATATTCCTTCAGGTTTAGTTGTTCAATGTCAAGATGAGAAAAGTCAGCATAAAAACAAAGCAAAAGCGCTTAAGGTTTTGAGAGCAAGACTTTATGAAAAAGAAGAGGGTGAACGTAAAGCACTTGAGTCGAAAGAGCGTAAATTACAAATAGGCTCGGGTGATAGAAGTGAACGTATTAGAACATATAATTTTCCGCAAAACAGAGTAACTGATCATAGAGTGAATGTTACTTTATATAAATTGGATAGATTCATGGATGGTGAAATAATAGAGATAACAGACGCTCTTTTCAAGAAGGACCAAGAGGATCTATTATCTCAATATTCTAGTTAACTAAAATTATAGTTTATTCTTCTTCTTCTGACACAACTATTTTATTTCCTTCTACGGATATTACTTTAATTTTCGAGTCTTTTTTTATAAACTCACCTTGACTGATAGCATCATATTTTTTATTATCTATTGTCAATATACCAGATGGTCTAAAGAATGTGAAAGCTACTCCACTTAATCCAAGTAAATAATCATATGACTTGCTTGCTCCATATCCATGAGTGTCTGTTTCTAAAGATATTTTTTTGAATAGAGTTGATCTAGGTAAAAATTTAGCCATTATTATCATAGCAGTTACTGCTAGAATAAGTGCGAAAAATACTACATAAGTACCTTGTCTTAGATTTGAAACGCCGAATGATATGAATACTGAAGCAAATATTGCGACAATTCCAGCAATTCCTGCAACACCAAAACCCGGTATAACAAACAGTTCTATTAATACCAAAATAGAACCAACAATAAATATCATAGGAGCTATCCATGAAGCACCGCCAACGCTAACTTGTGCAAAGAAAAATAATGAAAAACCTATTATAGCAATTGCACCACCAACCCCAAAGCCAGGAGTTTTTACTTCGATATAAATACCTATTATCCCTAAAGCTAAAAATATCATGAGTACAAGAGGGTTTAGCATAAATTTAGCTACTTCATCATATTCTGAAAGTTCAACTGTTGTGATAGTAATATTCTCATCTAAGCCTCTAAGCTTTATTATTTCTTGTATAGAGTTAGCTTTAGCATCTGCTATTTTAAGTTCAACAGCTTCGTCGGTACTTAATGTTAATAGCGTTTTATTGTTTAAGTCGATGCCATTATCTTTTTTTGTGAGGACTATTTTCTCATCAACCATAGCCTCAGCTACTTTTGTATTTTTGCCACTAGCTTCAGCCGATGAACGCATAGCCGCACGCATAGCACTAACTTCTTTTTCAGAAGCCTTAGTTGCAGAACCTCCTTGTAAATACACAGGAGTCGCAGCGCCGATAACACTTCCATCAGCCATGTAAATAGCTTTGGTGCTTAGTGATATTAGTGCACCTGCTGATAATGCATTTTTATTTATAAAAGTTACAACAGGAACATTACTGTCAAGCAATGCATTTTTTATAGCTAATGCCTCAGACACAAGTCCACCGGGGGTGTCAATTTCTAAAATTATTAGGCTAGCACCATTTTCATTAGCTTCTTTTAAGCCTTTTTTTATGTAATTTGCATACCATCTATCTATTTGTTGAAATTCTAATTTTTTTATTACAAATACATCGCCTGTTACTTCTTCATTTACAGTTATATCTTCTTCGATATTTACATCTGTATCTTGAGCAAGTAGCGTATTTGAAATAATCAAAGTCGCAATCATCGAAAGTAATATGATAATTTTTTTCATATTTAATTATTCTCCTATTCTTAGTATATTAATTATATAAAATATTGGTAATGTCTTTTTTCTATATTTATATTGAACTATGTAACAAATTGAAGCTATAAATATCCCGAGCAAACCTGCAAGTATTGATATTGTAGGAAGCATAAACATATATTTATATAAAATAAATAGTGATATTGGAATATACAAGCTTGATAAAAAAGCTGTTGTAATTAGAAATAAAAAGAATACAAAAATAAAATTTGATGCGATTCTAGTATTTTCTATAGCTGATATATCCATCGGGTTTAATTCTAGTATTATATTATATGCTATTATAAAACCTGATAGAATAGAGAATAGTAAAAATATAATAGAATAGGCTCTCCTGTTTTTAATAGAAAAGCTGATAACAGAGAGTGCCGTGAATATTAGTGGAATATAGTATAATCCAATGAATAACTCGAGTGCTACTATAAGTATTGTTGCTAGCGATATAACCTGCATTAAAATAAAGTCCTTTCGTATTGCACTAAAACCAAATAGAACTTTCATAATTAATTTAGGAAGATAGCTTTTTTTTATTCTTTTGTAATATCCAATTAAAATTATTATTATTGGTGCGAATAATGCATATACAAAAACTAAGTGAGGAAAAAAATTAGTTGTTGTTATATCTTTATCTTTGTTTACGATGACATCAGTAAAAGCTTCGTATGATATATTAGTACTTCCTGTAGAACCGACATAAAGCATGTGTATTGCAACAATTCCTTTTCCAGTATTACTTGCTATAACAGGAACAGAGGCTACACCATTTTCGTCGGTGGTGACTACTACTGTATTAGTATTTCCTTCAAACGCAAAGTATTCGGGTGTAAGAGATATAAATTTGACAAGTCTATTTACTAATGGATAATTTTCTCTTTGTATCATAAATCTCAAAGTATTATCATTTGTATCTTCTAAACTTAAATTTTGTACTTTGTTAAATTTATAAGTATAATCTCCAGATATCACCGTGTGAAGTTCTTCTATATATTCTTTATTTTCCGAGTAAGCCTCATAGTATAGTAAAGAAACTAAAACCAATAAAATTCTAAAATTTATTTTCATATATTCTCCAATAAAATCATGCTACATTATATCATTAAGATATATGTTTTATCAAGTCTTTATTTATTGTGACAAGTGAAATAAGACTTTCCGACTGAAATGTTAGAATATACAAAAGTTCAAATAAACAATTGCAAAACTACTTTAAATAGTGTACTATAAAAACAAGCATGATAATATGTTAATAGTAAAATTTAAGTCTTAAAATAGGATTTATAAAATGCAAGAAAAAATAGAAGATCTTAAAACAAGAAAACTAAAAATTGAATCTGGTGGTGGTACGAAAAGAATAGCAGCACAGCACTCTAAAGGTAAAATGACTGCTAGAGAGCGAATTAATATGCTTTTAGATGAAGGTTCTTTTTCTGAAATCGATGCTTTTGTGGAACATAGATGTAATGATTTTGGTATGGATGAAATTCAAGCAGAAGCTGAAGGTGTTGTAACTGGTTATGGCACTGTAAATGGCAGGCTTATTTATATTTAAGCACAAGACTTTACTGTTATTGGTGGGTCATTGGGGCAGATGCATGCGGCGAAGATATGTAAAGTTATGGAGTTATCTGTAAAAATGGGTGCTCCTTGTGTTGGAATAAATGATTCGGGTGGTGCGAGAATTCAAGAAGGCATCGACTCGTTACGAGGTTATGGAGACATTTTTTATAGAAATGTTCAGGCTTCAGGAGTTGTGCCACAAGTGTCTGTAATAATGGGGCCTTGTGCTGGCGGTGCGGTTTATTCGCCTGCTTTGACTGACTTCTCTTTCATGGTTGATAAAACTTCTAATATGTTTATTACAGGTCCACAAGTTATTAAAGCTGTAACAGGAGAAAATGTTAGTGCTGAAGAACTTGGTGGTGCTTATGTTCATAGCAAAATATCTGGGGTTGCTTCAAAAATGTTTGCCAATGAGGCTTCTACAATTGAAGGTGTTAAGGAATTACTTTCATACATACCTCAAAATAATTTAGAAGATGCTCCGTTAGTGCCTACAAATGATAGTGCTACTAGGCTTGATGATAGCCTTGCTTTGGTTTTACCTAGCAAGTCAAATAAACCTTATGATGTTCGAGATATTATATTTAAAATAGTTGATGATGCAAAGTTCTTTGAGATTCAACCAATTTTTGCTGAAAATATTGTCGTAGGTTTTGCTCATTTCGATGGACGTTCGGTTGGTATTATTGCTAATCAGCCAAAAGTTATGGCGGGTGCTTTAGATATTAATGCAGGTGATAAGGCAGCTAGGTTCATTAGATTTTGTGATAGTTTCAATATTCCTTTGGTTACAATAACAGATACTGGTGGTTATTTGCCGGGTGTGGGGCAAGAGCATAGCGGAGTTATTCGCCATGGTGCTAAAATACTTTATGCTTATTCAGAGGCTACAGTTCCAAAGATTACACTTATTGTTAGAAAGGCTTATGGCGGTGCTTATATTGCTATGTGCTCGAAACATTTGGGTGCTGACATGGTTTATGCTTGGCCTTCAGCGGAAATAGCTGTTATGGGTCCTGAAGGTGCTGCTAATATTATATTTAAAAAAGACATCGATGAGTCGAGTGATCCTGTAGCTACTAGAGCTGATAAAATTGATGATTATAAATCTCAATTTGCTAATCCTTATAGAGCAGCGATTAGAGGTTATGTCGATGAAATTATAGATCCTAGAGAATCAAGAGTTAAAATCATTAATGCTTTAACTATGCTTGCGGGAAAGAGAGAATCTCATGTGCCAAGAAAACATGGTAATATTCCATTATAGGAGTTTCTTATATGTCGAATGTGTATAATATATCTATGTTTGGTCTTGTTTTTATACTTTTGTCTTCTATCACTTTTTATATTTTGTCTTTAATTTTAGGTATTATTTTTAAAGGTAGAAATAGAATTAAAGAAGAAGAAAGACTTAAAGTAATAGAAAAAAATAAAACTAAAGACTTAGTCGATGATGAAGCTTTGGTTGCTGTAATAAGTGCTGCTATAAGTAGTTATACTGGAGCAAGCGTCAACTCGTTTAGAATTAAATCTGTAACAGAAGCGTCAACACCTGCTTGGGGCATGGTTGAGCGTTTTAGAAGAATGGGTATAAGATAATAAACTTAAATACTTTAGGAGAATGATTAATGAAACAATATAAAATAACAGTCAATGGAAAATC
Organism: uncultured Spirochaetia bacterium; assembly: GCA_947038115.1. GTDB lineage: Bacteria > Spirochaetota > Brachyspiria > Brachyspirales > Brachyspiraceae > CAMQVF01. The sequence continues at coordinate 22,791 of CAMQVF010000010.1, read as the reverse complement.
ATATGATGTTGCAGTTGAAGAGGTTCAAGGTGTTAAAGTGTCTGCGCCAGTGCAAGCAATACCTGTTAAAGAGGTTACGCCTCAACCAGTTGCTAAACCTGTCGAGGAACAAAAAGTATCTGCAGATCCTAAACCTGTTAATGAGAATATAGCGGGTGCTACTTCTGTAAAAGCGGTTATGCCCGGAACTATTTTGTCTTTTAATGTAGCGGTTGGCGATCAGGTGAAAGAAGGAGATATTCTTTTAATTCTTGAAGCTATGAAAATGGAAAATGAAATTACTTCTTCTGTATCAGGAATTGTTAAATCTATAAATGTTGACAAGGGTGCATCTGTTGTTGAAGGTGAAATTCTTTTACAAATAGGTTAATAGGGGTTTATATACGATGAATAACTTAAATATCGACTTGAATTACTTACTTTCAGGGCTTTCTTTTCCTTCAGTCGGTAATATTATAATGATTTTAATATCAGCTGTTTTAATATTTAGAGCAGTATATCATAAACAAAGTCCATTACTTTTACTGCCTATGGGTGTTGGTATGCTTGCGGTAAACTTGCCTCTTCCATACATCACAGCGAGTGTTATAGATAGAACAACTTCTATAATGGTTGAAGGTGCGTTGTCTGGTGTTTATCCAGTATTAATATTTTTCGCAGTAGGAACGATGATAGATTTAGGTCTAATTTTAGCCGATCCTAAAAACTTTTTTATAGGAGCAAGTAGTCAAGTTGGAATATTTGCTGTTTTTTTGCTTATGGGGTCTTTAGGAAAATATACAGGAATTGATCTTCAAACTTCTGCAGCAACAGCGATAATAGGCTCAGCCGATGGTGCTATGGGCATGTATTTATCAGCACTACTTTCACCAAGTAATTTTGCGGCAATAACAATAGCTGCTTATCTTTATATAGGATTTCTACCAGTTATACAGCCGAAGTTAATATATTTGCTTACAACTGAAAAAGAGCGTAGAGTTTCTATGCCTTATTTACGCCATGTGTCTCGTGGGGAAAAGATTATATTTTCTGTCATCGCTATGTCTATTTGCGGAATTTTTCTTTCGAATGCTTTTCCTTTAATAGGTGCTTTAATGTTTGGAAATATTTTAAGAGAAGCTGATATTATCGATATATTGCCAATAACTATACAAAAAGCTATTCGTGATATGCTTACAATAGCTGTGGGTATTGCGATAGGGTCTAGTGCTTATGCGAAGACATTTATAACTTTGGATACTTTTTTTATATTATCATTTGGATTTTTGTCATTTGTTTTAAGTACAAGTATGGGTATAATAACTGCTAAAGTAATTAATGTTCTAACAAAAGGTTCTGTTAATCCAATAATAGGATCAGCGGGTATTAGTGCATTTCCTGTTCCATCATGGTCAGCCCATTTATTTGCCCAAGAAGTTAAATCATCAAACTGCTTACTTCTTCATGCTATGGCTGTAAATACTGCGGGCATTATATCGGGTGCGATTTGTGCTGGAATATTTTTGATATTTTTTAATTAGAAATTTGATATTTTTTAATTAATTTGATATAGTGTTTATACTTTACGTTTCATGAGTTTTGTTTTCGGATTAGAATATATGATTTAATTTGTTAAAATTATTACAGTATTTGTGTCTGATTTTTTGGAGGTTTTTATGGCTGTTACTAAAAAGAGTGTGAAAAAAGTTTTAGATAGTGATGATTCGCTAGTGGAAACTGAGGGCATATCTAAAAAGAAAGTTGTGGCAAAAAAAACGGTAAGTAAAAAAAAGGCTGAATCGAAAACTAGTACGCCTGTCAAAAAAACATCTGTAAAAAAATCTAAAATAGATACGCCTAAAGAGGCTATTGTTCTTGAAAGTATACCTGAAGAATATATTCCTGATAATATAGATATAGTACGTGAGTTGCCTATTCGTTATAATGAGACTAAAATTAGCCTTATTATGAGAGACCCTGATTGGTGTTATTTTTATTGGGATATCTCTGATGCTGACTCGATTAGTCATAATATAGTATCTAAACAGTTAAAAGTTAAAATTTTTAGAATTAATGATATCGACCTTAGTGCTCATAAAGAACATGTAGAAGTTAGTGTTGGAAATATTTTTGGCGATTATTATATTAATCTTCATAATCCTAATGCTTACTTTATTGCTGAACTTGGATATTACGAAGACGGCATTTTTAAGGTTATTGTTAGAAGTAATATAACTTATTCACCACGTGACTCGATAAGTACTGTTTATGATGATGAGTGGATGATTAATGAGGATATCGTAAAAACGCTTTCTACTCAACGTTCTTTTAGAGTTAGCTTGTCATCAGCAAGTATAATGGAACTTTTAGATTCAGAGAGTTATGTCGGCGGATCAATTTCTTTGCTTAAAAAGAGAGATATTAATTAAATAGAGTATTTACTTTCTATTTCGTTTGCTATTTCTTTTATCACCCAATCAGGCGTTGATGCTCCTGCCATAATTCCTATATTATTGTATATAGACAAATCTATTTTCTCTAGGTCTTCTTTAAATTCTATATAGAATGACGGTTTTATTGAAGACGCTATTTTGTAAAGATTTTTTGTATTACTACTTTCGAATCCACCTATAATCAAAACAACATCGTTTCTATTTGCTATGTCAACAACTTCTTTTTGCCTTATTTCTGTAGCGTTACATATAGTATTTTTTACGCGAATGTCTTTAGTGTTATATTTTTCTTGTAATAAAGATACAAGTCTATCGAAGGTTGATTTTTCTAATGTGGTTTGTGCAATTACTAATGTTTTTTGTGAGTGCTCTGGGAGTAGATTAATATCTTCTTCTTTTGATATTACAAAGGTATTATCTTTAGATGCAAATCCAACAACACCTATTATTTCTGGATGTTTAGAATTGCCTATGATTATAATTCTATAGCCATTATTGCTATATTTTTTAACTATCCCTTGAGCACGAGATACATATTTGCATGTAAGGTTTATGATATTGCTTGCGTGGCTTTTTAACTGTTCTCTTCTTTCAGGCGATACTCCATGTGCACGAACTATAACTGTTTTACCACTTAATATGCTCATGTCCTCGCTGTCAGTTAAAGTTTCTACACCACTTTTTTTTAATAAATCTAAAGTTTGTGGATTATGTATTAAATTGCCGTCGACATAAATAGTGTCGCTAGTCTTTGCAGCATGATAAAACGATTGCTCGACAGCATGTTTTACACCATCACAAAAACCAGCAAACTTTCCAATCTCAATATTCATATTATTTTTTTTGTATTTTATTACCTTTAATACAGCTAGTACAAACTTTGGCTCTTTTAATAGTGCCATTTAAATTAATTTTTATATTCTGCAAATTAGCATGAAAAACACGTTTAGTTTTTACATTAGAGTGGCTGACACTATGTCCAGTTTGATTCCCTTTGCCACATATTTCACATATTCTCGCCATGTATTACTCCTCATTAAATTCAATCCTATAAGTTTAAAGATTATATATGAAAAGTAAATTAAGTCAAGTATTTATATTATGTTCTTGACTTTTTGGTTTATATTAGTACAATAAGAAATATAATATTATTGGAGTTTATAGTGGCAAGAATAGATGATATAAATAGCATTATTGGTGAAGGTTCTTCTTTTATAGGAACTATGAAAGTTGCTGGGTCTTTGCAGATAAATGGTCGCTTTGAAGGTGATCTTAATACCGAGGGGCACTTGATCATTGGTGCTGAAGGTAAAGTAAAAACTTGCATTAATGCCGAAGAGGTTACTATTGCGGGCACACTTATAGGTGATATTAAGTCGAAAGGTGATGTGCTTTTACTTGAGACTGGTCGGGTTTTGGGAAACATTGAAGCTCCTAAAATTCATATGACAGACGGTGTCGTTGTGCAAGGTTCTTTGAATATTACTGGTGGACAAAAGAGAGATGCTAGCAATATTGTTGAAGAGTCATTCAGTGGACTTTCTAAGCTAAAAGATGAAAAATCTAAAGATTAAGGAAGAGAAATAATCAGTGGCTATTAAAATAAAAACACCGACAGAAATATCTATAATGAAGCAAAGTGCGAATATTTTAGCTTTTGTTTTTGAGGAAGTTTCGAAAGTAATAGAAGACGGAATATCTACAAAAGAAATCGATAAACTTATATTTGATATTATAAAAAAGAAGAATTCTAAACCTTCTTTTAAGGGTTATGGCAATCCGCCGTTTCCTGCTTCTAGTTGTATTTCTATCAATAGTGAGGTTATTCACGGCATACCTCGTAAACATAATAAATTAAAAAATGGCGATATAGTTGGAATAGATATTGGCGTATATTTTCAAGGCTATCATAGCGATAGAGCTTTTACCTATAAAGTGGGTGAAGTTTCAAAAGAAGCAAGCGACCTTGTAGATATTACTCAAGAGTCATTTTTCAATGGAATAAAACAAATTAAAGATGGTGCTCACTTAGGCGACATTTCAAGTGCTATTCAAAAGACGGCAGAATCTGCTGGCTATAGTTTGGTGCGTGAGTTTCAAGGGCATGGCATAGGTGCTAATCTCCATGAACAGCCTGCCATTCCAAATTTAGGCATTGCTGGCACTGGGCCTATTCTTCGAGCAAATATGGTTTTGGCGATTGAACCTATGATTAATGTTGGTAAAGCTGCCGTATATATATCAGACGATAATTGGACTGTTGTTACTGAAGATGACTCGCTTTCTGCGCATTATGAACATACTGTCTTAGTTACAGAGAATGGTTTTGAAATACTCACAGCCTTTGAAGATGATGCGGTTGTCAATAAATATTTAAAATAATTTTTGAATATTATCTTAATTTTTTCCGATATTGTAATTCAAAGATTATATTAATATAAAAAGAAAATTATGAGAAAGTATTTATTTATTTTATTCTATATACTATTTAGTATTTTATCAGCAAGTTCACTTGTCGCACAAACCGATCCTGCATGGGTTTTTATAGGGCGTGCAAAACGTGCTATTGCTCAAAATAAAAGTGCGGATGCGCTGAACTTACTTAACAAGGTAATAATTATTTATCCTGAAGTTGGGGATTCTTACTACTTGTTAGCTGAAGTTTATCAAAGTCAAGCTGGCGAACCGTCTAGCCCGGGTGGTGTTGCTGCCTATACTATGGCTATAAGTCAGTATGAAAAAACTATAATGAATGCGAAAAATTTAATTGTTCCAGCTTATGAGCTTGATTCTTATTTTAAACTTTTAGATATATATGAAAAGTTAGTAGAAAATGATAAGTATTTAAAAATGGAAATGAGAATAAATGAGCTTGCCGTTAATGAAGTAGATGACTCTGACAGAGGACGAATTTATTTTAGATTAGCGAGCCATTATACCCAAAAAAATCAAAATCTATTATCACTAGAAAATTATAATTTATCTTATAAAAATGGATATAGACGAAAAATTTCACTCTTCCGTACTTCTTTAATTTATAGAAAAATGAGAAATTATTCTGAAGAAAAAAGAACACTTCTTTTAGCAACTAGATATGATTTTGAGCATGAAGAGCCTATTAACTTTGATGTGCAAAAAGCAATTATAAGTAGACTTGATGAACTAACAAATGTAAAAGTTCCTGATTCATTTTATTAAATTATTTATAGAATTCTATCAAAATATCTGCTAGATGATTATAGTTGATATTTTTTAGACATTCAATTGTCGCACATCCTCTTTTAAAATGCTCGCAGTGATAGCTTTTTAATGCTTTGCAATGTTCACGTCCGCTGACATTAACTGCCTTTTCACCCCTAGCTCCGTATATTAATGGCAATGTGTCGCCGTATATTCCTAATGTGTTAAGGTTTAGGGCATTTGCTATGTGGAGCGGAGCACTGTCGCCGCCTATAAAACTACTTCCAAATTTTAATGAGGCTATCATTTCACGTATTGATAATTTGCCAGTGAAATCTTTTGATATTATATTTTTATTTTTTAGATGTGATTTTATCTCTTCTGATAATTTAATGTCTTCATTGCTACCTATTAATATAATTGGGCTTTTTGTTTTTTCATAGAAAAGATCTAATACTTTTGCGAATAATTCTGTTGGATATCTTTTAGATAATCTTGTAGCACCCGCATGCACAAACAATGCATTTTGCAAATTACCTATATTGTTTTTGCCAAAAGTTTCTTCTTCTTCAGATAAAAATAATTCAAGGTTAGTCGAGTAGTTTTCTATACCAAGTGTTTTTAATGGAGAAAGAATTGAGTCGACAATATGCATTTTATGTTTTAAGAATTTAGTTTTATGGTTAAGTAAGAACCCTCGCATTTCGCTATCTAGTCCAACTCTTATTTTTATATTTGCTTTGTATAAATAATGAGCGGCGTAAAATGCAGGAGTTGCTGCATAACCGATGTCATATTTTTCATTTTTTAGATTATTTATTAGCTCTTGTTGCTCTTTTTTTTCTTTTTTATTTATTATAACTTTACGTATATAAGGATTATTTTTTAATATATCTATTCCACGTTCACCATTTACTATATCAATTATAGGTTTATCATAAAAATTATATAAAGCTTTTATCAGCGGTGTAGTAAAAAGAGTGTCCCCTATATAGTTCATTCCTATTATAAGTATTTTTTTAGTCATATTTTTTACATTAAGTATCGATTATATTTTTTCGATTTTCTAGGTTTAGTAGATTTATTCATTTCATTAAATATTTTTACAATTTCAAAAAATAAAACAAAACATAGAGGCCCAAGTATTATTCCAGATATTCCAAATGTTAATATTCCACCTAAAATCGCAAAGAATATAAATAATGGATGTAGATTTATATTACTTCCTAGAAGTAGTGGTCTTGTAAAGTTATCAGATAAGCTTATTGTAGAAGCTGATATTGCGATGAATAAAATTCCTTTTAATATACTTTCTTGAAGAATAATAATTATACCCAATGGAAGCCAAACTATACTTGTTCCAATCATTGGTATGAAAGAAGCTATGATAATTAGTGAGGCAAACATTAATGAATTTGGAACTTTAAATATCGAAAATATAATGAAGCCTACAATAGCTTGAATTAATCCTGTAAGTAAATTACCATATATAATACCCTTTATGCAATGAGCAGTTTGTGCAAATAATATGTTGGTATATTTTCTTTCTATTGGTATGGTTAATGCTAATTGATTTAACAAATACTTGCCATCGATAAACAAGAAGAATAAAGTAAACATCATAAATATAAACGATGTTACAAATGTGCCTGTTCCTTTAACTATATTTGCTATGTTTTGTGTGAGATATCCACTAAAGGTACTCATTTGAGATAATAATGCATTTTGAATTGTAGGAATTATATTACCTCTAAGGTCAAGCTCTTTAAGTAATTCATCTATCAATGTTACAATTTTATTATCTACTAGAATTTTCGCATCGAAAGTTTTAAAAAATGTAATAGCTATATTAATTAAATCTATTAATTGTGTTACGATAACATATACTAAAAAAGTTGTGGGTATTAAAAATATTATTAGAGATAAAATAGAAAATAATAATGCGAATACTATTTTATTTATCGCAAACATTTTACCAGACTTTTTAGGAAGTAAAGACAACATTTTTATATATAATGGATTAAGAACCACATAAAATACGCAAGCAAAAAATATTATTAATGCAAATGGCTTAAGTAGCTTTACTATTAAAATTAAAAATAGAATAAAAATAGCTATAAAAAATAAATAGGGAACGGATTTTTTTTCAAACATTATACACTCTCATTAAATTAAAACTTTGAACCATTCTATATTATATTACTTTGAAAGTCTACTATACAATAATTTTTTATTTACACAGTTACATTTCAAATAAACTTGTTTGACAATTTGGTTTATACGATATATATTATTTACATCTTCGGGGCGAGGCGTAATTCCTCACCGGTGGTTATAGTCCACGAAAGCTTTTTTTATAATAGCTTTGATGTCGTGAAATTCGGCAACCGACAGTTATAGTCTGGATGATAGAAGATTTTCTTTTATAAATTTATAAAAACAAATACTTTCATCATAATACTCCGATTAATATTTTTTATGGAGTTTAAATTATTATGAAACAATTATTATGTTTTTTAATATTATCTTTTTTTATTTTTTCTTGTGCTAATAATAAAAAAGATGAAAATATGTTTTCAGTCGGTGTGTTTATTCCTGGAGTAACTGAAGGTAGCCCGATGTATGAGTCAATGGCTAGTGGAGCTTTAAGCATTTCAAATGAGAATATTAAAGTTAAAGTTATAGAAGCTGGGTATAATCAATCGGCTTGGAAAGAAAAATTAATGTCATTTGCTTTGCAAGGTAATTATGATATTATTCTTACAACTAATCCTGCATTATCTGAGATATGTAATGAAGTTTCACAGTCACTAAATAATCAAAAGTTTATAATAACAGATTCCTATTATATTGATAATACTAATATAGCGACATATATGTTTAATCAATATGAGCAGTCATATGTTTTAGGCTATATGGCTGGGCTAATATCAAGAAGTAATTTAGATAATATAGTAGATAGTAATAAAATAGGCTTCATAGCTTCTCAAGAGTTTCCATTGCTTAACAAACATATTCTACCCGGTTTTTTAGATGGTGCAAAAAAAGTGGATGATAATTTTGAGCTTGACTTTAGAGTTGTCGGTAATTGGTATGATTCTAGTAAAGCACTTGAAATTACAAAAAGTATGATAGCTAGTGGAGTTAATGTTATTGCGACCATTACTGGTGGTGCTAGTGTGGGTGTTATTAATGGAGTGAAAGAAGAAAAAAAATATATGGTGTATCATGACACTGATGCTTATTCAAAGGCAGAAGGAGTTATTTTACTTTCAGGTCAAATTGAACAATATCAACTCACAAGAGAAGTTATAATTAACGCATCAAAAAATAAAATTGAATATGGAAAAAATAAAGTTTTAGGAATAAAAGAAGGCTATATTAGCATTCTTAATGATAGTGAGTATCATATTAATTATGTTCCATTAGATATAAGAGATAAAATTTCTAATTTAGTTAATGATATAAAAGACGGTAAAATTATTTTCGAGTATGAAAGTTTATAATTTTAAGGTAATTAATTGGAATTTAATACACTTTTATCTTTAAGAAAAATATATAAAAAGTATGCTTCAACTAATATAGAAGCTTGTAAATATGTCGACTTAGATATCAACAAGGGGGAGGTTTTTGCTTTAATTGGCGACAATGGTGCGGGTAAAACCACACTTGTAAAAATTATTGCTGGTTTCGAAAATTTTGATTCTGGTGAGATGATCTATAACTATGAACAAAATTCGATAGGAATGGTGCATCAACATGATAAGCTATTTTTTAATATGACTGTCTTAGACAATATTATTTTAGGCAATGAACCTAGAAAGTTTAAAATATTTTTAGATATCAAAAAAGCCAAAATAAAAATAATAAGTTTGATTAAAAACTATGGCTTCGATTTAGATGTAAAAACAAAAATTAAATATTTAAATACAAAACAAATTAAAGAAGTAGGAATACTTAAAGCACTTTATAAAAATGCAAAACTAATAATACTCGATGAGCCAACAGCGTCGATGTCATTTCAAGATGCTAGCATAATATATGATACAATTTCAACATTTCAAAAAAATGGAATAACGATTATAATTATCACACATAAAATTAAAGAAGTTATGCGTATAGCGAATCGAATAGGAATTATGCGTAATGGAATTATTGAAAATATATACCAAACTTCGGCGGTTGATTATAGATATATTTCAAATATTTTGCTTTGTGATGATGATTGTAAAATAGATGATTCGAGTATATATAAAAAAGAAATACCTGTAATCGCAGAAAAAAAAACAATATTAGAGCTTGTTAATATAAGCAATATAAAAAATATTTATGGAACGACAAGCCTTGATAATATTTCATTTGCTCTTAACTCGGGTGATATATTAGCAATTACTGCGAGTGAAGGAAATGGGCTTAGGGAGCTTGAAGATATTCTCGCTGGTTTTACTCTGCCAACATCTGGTATTATTTATTATCATGGTGAAGACATCACAAAATATTCGACTATACATTTAAGAAAAAATAATTTATCTTATGTCCCTGCCAATAGAATGCATAGAGGGGTATCGCTTCATAGTAGTATTTTAGATAATGCTATAATCTTAAAAAGAAGATTGCTTACTAAATTTATTTTTTTTGTAAGAAAGGTTACTAGAATGCATTCCAAAAATATATTGGATACGATGAATATAAAAGCAAACTATAGTCAAAATGTTGATACATTGTCAGGTGGTAATATTCAAAGACTTATAGTTGCTAGAGAAATAGAGCGAATATCCGATTACATTATTTTTTCAGAACCCACTCAAGGTGTTGATATAAAAACATGCAATTTAATTTATGAGAATATTTTTGAGCTTAAGAAAAAAGGAATAGGTATTATTTTAATTTCTTCTAATATCAACGAAGTTCTTATATTGGCAGATAAAATTATGGTGCTTTATAGAGGCAGAGTTTTCAAAAATTTAATAAATAAGGATGTATCAGAAAAGCAGTTATCAAATTATACGGCGGGTATGGATGAATATGAAAGTTAGAATAAACCAAATTTTTAATAATTATAAATATTTTTTGATAATATTTTTAGCTTCTATAGTTTCGATTATAGGTATTTCATTTTTGTTTAGTAATAATCCATTATCAACTATTTATTATTTTTTATTAGGCCCTTTTCTAAATATTTATTCTTTTGGTAATATGTTAAATTTGGCAAGCATTTTAATGGTGGCATCGCTTGGAATATGTTTATCATTTCATATTGGATTTTTTAACCTAGGTGGAGAAGGGCAGATATATTTGGGTGGATTTATAACTACAATATTTTTACTCGAGTTTTCAAATTTAAATGGATTTGTCGGGATATTTCTAAGTATTTTATGTTCTATTTTTGTCGGTGGAATTTTAGCATATATCAGCGGTTTGTTGAAAGTTAAGTGGAATGTGAATGATTTAATCAGCACATATTTAATTTCTAGAATAGTTATTCTATTTGTTAATTATTTAGTCACCTCTGTTTTTAATGATGAAAATAGTAATTTACTTACAACTGATAAAATAGATTCAAACTTCTTTTTATATAGAATTCTTAATCCATCACAATTAAATATTTCTTTTATTATAGCAATTGTGTTGTCTATTATTTTATATATTTATTTAAACAAAACAAGATTTGGATATGAAACAATAATATCTGGAAAGAACAAAGAGTTCTCGCTTTATGCGGGGCTTCCAGTATCGAGATATATAATGCTTTCAGCTTTTATATCAGGTGCTTTCAATTCGCTTGCTGGCTCTTTTGCGGTGCTTGGGACTTATCACATGACAATAAAGGAGTTTTCATCAGGGCTTGGATTCTCTGCCATTGCTGTGTCATTAATAGCTAAAAATAATCCGCTCTTGATAATATTTTCTAGTATATTTTTTGCTTATATCGAGTCAGGTGCTAATTCTGCTAATATAAATTCGGATGCGACAATTGAATTTGGAATGTTAATTCAGTCATTAATTTTTATCACAATAACAATAAAGGTTTTACCGAAGTCTATAAAAGATATTATTAATCGATTTGGAGATAGAAAGAATGTATAAATTAATACTTAGTACATCAATCGGTTTAATGACGCCGATATTATTATCCTCATTGGGTGGACTTTTCACTGTCCTTGTTGGTAGTTTAAATATTTCACTTGAAGGTTTAATATTAATATCAGCATTTATTACAGCCAGCACATATGTAATTACTGGAAATATATTTTTAAGTATTTTTATCGCGATGGTTATAACGGTATTAATTGCTATAATTGAGATATTAATTAATTTATATTTTAAGGCTAATATTTTTATAATAGGCTTGGGTGTAAATATGTTTGCAGTCGCAATTACAAGTATTTTATCTATGAAAATGTTTGGTCATAAAAGCGGTATATTTGTTGACAATTTAAATATAAGCGAATATGGTTTTAATGGCGAGTTTATGTTTAATATAATAGTATATTTATCAATTGCTCTATGTATTGTAAGCTATATTTTAATATATAAAACACCTTTTGGTTTAAGACTTAGAGCCATTGGTATTGATAAAAGTTCTGCTTTAGCTTCAAATCTTAATATTAAAAAATATAAAATTATAGCATTCGCATTATCGGGTGCATTTGCAAGCCTTGCAGGTAGCTATTTATTTATGACAGTATCATCATACACACCAAATATGTCGGCTGGGAAGGGTTGGATAGCTTTAGTTTTAATTTATTTAGGTTATAAAAAACCTTTTGGAATACTTCTAGCGTCATTTATTTTTGCATTAAGTGAGGCTTTGTCGATTTATATGCAAGGTGCTTTTGATATTCCGTTAGATATTATATTAGCAATTCCATTTATTATATCGCTTTTATCGATTACTATATATTCAAGGTTTCGAAAAGAGTTTTAGCAAATATTATGTTGACAAAATATTTATTTATAATAGTATAAATTATATATTTACTTAAGGTGATATCATGAATAGTATTTTTGAACTTGTAAAAAAAATAGGTATTGTACCAGTAGTTAAAATCGAGAACCCTGATTATGCACTAGGTTTATCGCATGCATTATGTGAAGGTGGAATTCCGATAATCGAAATTACATTTAGAACTGATAAAGCTTATGATGCTATGAAAAATATTTCGTATAAAAACAAGGATATTATAATAGGGGCAGGAACAGTTTTAAATACTGCTCAAGTTGATAAGGCATTGGATGCTGGTGCTAAATTTATGGTGAGCCCTGGGTTTAATGAAAAAGTTGTTAGTTATTGTATCAAAAAAAATGTACCAATAGTCCCCGGTTGTATTACTCCAAGTGAAATTGAAAAAGCCCTTGAAATGGGTATTAATATCTTGAAATTTTTCCCAGCGGCGAGTAGTGGTGGTATTGGCATGATTAAAGATTTATCAGCTCCTTATAGCAATATTTTATTTATGCCCACTGGTGGAGTTAGTTTAGATAATATGAATGAGTATTTGTCGAGTGATAAAGTTATTGCTTGTGGAGGCACTTTTATCGCCAAAGAAGATTTAATAAAGTCGCAAGATTTTGACAAGATTAAAGAATTAGCAGAAAAAACTGTGAATAAAATTTTAGATTTGAATATTTCTCATGTTGGGTCTTATGAAGATAATGATAATTCCATTAAAAGTTTTTCTGATATATTTTCAAATAATTATGAAAGCATTGATGATAGTTTAATTATTAAAAATGTTTTTGAAGTTAGAAAGACTAAAGAAAAAAATAATAAATTTATATCTTTCTCGACAATATCTGTTGAGCGTGCGATATATCATTTAGAAAATAGAAAAGTAGAATTCGATTTTACTTCAATGAAAAAAGATAAAAATGATAATATAGTTTATGTATCATTAAAAAATAAAATATCAGATTTCGAGATAAATTTAATAAAAAAGTAAAGGATAGTATTATGTCTAAAGTAGTTACATTTGGTGAAATAATGCTTCGGTTATCGCCTTATGGTTTTTTAAGGTTTACACAAACAGATAAACTTCAATATACATTTGGTGGGGCAGAAGCTAATGTGGCTGTTGCTCTTGCACATCTTGGTGTTGATGTTTCTTATATAACAAAGCTTCCTAAAAATGATATTGCTAATGCGGCAATTAATGACTTAAGACGTTATGGAGTTGATACCTCAAAAATTGTAACTGGTGGCGACAGGGTTGGTATTTATTATCTTGAAAAAGGAGCAAGCCAGAGAGCTTCTAAAGTTATATATGACAGAGCGTATTCATCTATCTCGCAAGCGAATATTGGCGACTTCGATTGGGATAAAATTTTTGAAGATACTAAATGGTTTCACTTGACAGGCATCACTCCTGCACTCAAAGGAAATTTACCTCAAATATGTTTAGAGGCTTGTAAAAAGGCTAAAGAAAGAAATATTACTATAAGTTGTGATATTAACTTTAGAAAAAAATTATGGACTAGTGAAGAGGCTAATGAGATAATGTCTAGTATTATGCCTTATGTTGATATTTGTTTTGCTAATGAGGAAGATGCTGAAACAGTTTTTGGAATTAAGGCTTCAAATACAAATATAATAAATGGGGAACTTTCTTTGGAAGGCTATAAAGAAGTGGCAAATGAGCTTACAAAGCGATTTAATTTTAAGGCGGTTGCTATTACTTTAAGAAGTTCAATTTCTGCTAGTGATAATAAATGGTCGGCTATGCTTTATCATGATAATAATTATTACTTCTCAAAAGAATATTTTATAAGAATAATTGAGAGAGTTGGTGGCGGTGATAGTTTTGCTGCAGGGCTTATATATTCAATGATGAATAATATGCAGGTTCAAGACTGTTTAGAGTTCGCAACAGCTGCTAGTTGTTTGAAGCACTCAATTGAAGGCGATTTTAATAGAGTAAATGTCGATGAAATTATGACACTCATGAAAGGTGACGGCTCTGGTCGAGTGCAAAGATAGTTTAATTATTATTTATTTTTCTATTTATCTTAGATAATTAATAATAGTTTTAACATAATTCTGTGTTTCATCTATATTAGGAATACGGTTTACTTTATCAACTAAAGTAGGCCCAGCATTATAAGCAGATAACCCAAGGTCAATTCTGCCATCATATCTATTAAGCATTTCAGATAGATATTTAGTACCAGTCATTATATTTGAATAAGGGTCAGTTAGTTTATCTTCGCTTGTGCCAAGTTCAGCTGCTGTTGCGGGCATTAATTGCATTAAACCGACAGCACCCTTATGGCTTACCGCTTCGCTATTATAATTTGATTCTTGTTTTATTAGTGCTTTAATTAATGGCTCAGGCACAGAATATTTATCAGATGCTTCTTTTATTATTTCGTCATATTTAGTCGGGAAGTTTTCCGATTTTTCACGATAACTTTCAAGTCTATTATCATTTGAAACAGAATATAATTTACTATCATTATCAAGCATGTCTACAGTATAGGCGTTAACCAAAATATCATTTAGTTTTTGAGCATTAGATTTTGTCATATTTTCGAAAACATTATTTTGTGTATTATCAGCTAGAATTGTTTGTATGTCAAAAGAATTATTAGTGTTTTGAGATTCAGTTAATTTGCTTGTTTCTTGAGTTTTACTAGCTTCATTTAAGTATTCGCTAAAAGGTTTTGAAGGCGCTTTAAATTCTTCTACTTTATTAAAGCCTAATTTATCGAATGTTGATTGAATTTCATTAATTCTATTTTGTATTTGTTCTACTGCTGGTATCATTATAGCCTCTCTTATCTAAATATTAACCCTTAATATTTGTATATATATTATTACCATTTTTCCATTCATCAAATATTTTCTGTTCTTCTTTAATAACTTCTTTTTTATATTCCGCAAGTTTTTTGTCTTTAAGCATTTCTACAGCTTTAAGATCAGCACTAGCCTTCGCAAGTATCTTCTGTTTCTTTTTAAGTTCAACATTTATTACTTGCATATTATCTTCATGAAGTCTAATCTGTCCGCCTAATGAAGATATATAGTCATTAACAAACATAAAATTTTCAATCATATCATCTTTGTTTTCTATGCTATCAACTTTTTGTATGCTATCATTAATTTTCGATAAGCAATTTTCTTTACCCATCTGCTCTTTGTTATATTTAGAAGATATTAAAGCGACATCAGCTTGCTTTTGTTTCTCAATATTTTTTCTAAATACCAAAAGACTTTCAAGTTCAAATCTAAAAGCTTTCATAATTACCCCTTGTGAACAGTATTATTCTTTATAAAATAATTTGCTGCTGTTCTCCTTGAGTATTATTATTTTTCATTCTTCTATTAATATCATTGTCGGATATTTTGTTAACTTCATTTGAATTTTTATTTTTTTCTATATCAGACTCAAAGGAGTTATTCGCCATTTCAAATTCTATTTCAGAACCACTATAAAACATTGAAAGCAAAGCGACTTTAGTGTCATCAAAAATTGAAGCTTCATACATATCTTGTTTAAGAAAATTATCTATCATAGGTTTAAAACGAATTGCCTCATCAACTTCAGGCATACTTCCCTTCGCATATCCACCAATCATAATCAGATCTCGAACATTGTTATAGTCAGCATTCATTTTACAAAAATGTCTTATAGTTTTTTGATGTAGGCTACTAGTTATCTCGGTTGTAAGCCTCGATATACTTTTATTTATATCTATAGCAGGGAAATGTCCTCTATTAGCAATTTCTCTCGAAAGAACAATATGCCCGTCTAAAATACCACGCACCGAGTCGGTAATAGGCTCATCCAAGTCATCACCTTCGACTAACACATTATAAAAAGCAGTAATAGTTCCTTTTTCAGAAGTACCTGTTCTTTCTAATAATTGGGCAAGTTCTGAAAATACACTAGGCGTATATCCACGAGTTGTAGGCGGTTCACCACGAGACAAACCAATTTCTCTTTGTGCATAGGCAAATCGTGTAACTGAGTCAAACATAAACATTACATCTTTACCTTGGTCTCTAAAGTACTCGGCTATTGTCGTTGCCACATATGCTGCACGCAAACGAACCATAGGTGCTTCATCACTGGTAGCGACCACTAGCACACTTTTTTTTAATCCTTCTTCGCCTAAGTCTCTTTCTATAAAGTCTAAAACCTCACGACGTCTTTCACCGATGAGTGCAATAACGTTTATATCGGCTGAAGTATTTCTTGCTATCATAGAAAGTAATGTCGACTTACCAACACCTGTTCCACTCATTATTCCAATACGTTGACCTTTGCCAACTGTAAGAAGTCCATCAATTGCACGTACGCCAGTTTGAATTGGTTTTTTTATTCTTTTCCTGTTGAGTGCATCCACAGGTTTTTTTACTACAGGGGTTATATTTTCATAGAAATTAAAATTTGATCCATCTAATTTTTGACCCTTACCATTTAAAACATTTCCTAATAATTTATCAGAACACATTATTGATAAAGGTTTGCCAGTAGAGTAGACCTCATTTCCAAAAGTTATTCCATCGACATATCCAAAAGCTGAAAGTAAGATATCTTGATTTCTAAAACCTATAACCTCAGCGTCTAATATTTCACCACTTTCAAGATGAATATGGCATATATCACCGAGGTTGCAAGATGGGCCTTCGCTTAAAATTAGCGAGCCTATAACTTCTTTAACTTTTCCAGATGAACGTAGAAGATTTATATCATCAACAACTTTTATATATTTAGCAAATCTATCATTTATATCTTTACTAAATTCTTCTTGATCAGACATTAATTAAAAGCCCTTTATAGGTTGTACTTCTTTAATGGCTGTTTCGATTTCATTAAGTTGTGTATTAATTCTAGCGTCAATATCACCGAAGTCGGTTTCTATTATACATCCACCAACGTCAACATTAGGGTCTTCTAATACTGTGACACCTTCAATTTTATCTAACATTTGATAAAACTCGTCTTTATGCCTTGCTGACACTTCTAGGTCATCAATATTAACTCTAATTGTTATTTTCGTTCTTCCTTTTATACGTCTTAAGGCTTCTTGTATATTTCTGACTACAATACCTTTATCACGTTCTGTAAGAATTTTTACAACTCTTTTAGCTACTAAAATGGCGACTTCGATAAGTTGAGTTTCTGCTGAATCAATAATTTTATTTCTTTTATTAATTGTCTCGCCAAGAATCTTTTTTAATTTTTCAAGGAGTTTATCTATTTCTTTATTAGAATTCTCAAATGCCTTTTCAAAGCCTTCTTCATAGCCCTGATTATAGCCTTCTTTATGAGCATCTTCTCTAATTTTTTGAGCTTCCTCTTCAATTTTTTCTTTTTCTTTATTAGCGTCTTCTTTTATACCTTCAGATTCAATTTTAGCATTTTCTAAAGATATATGAGCTTCATTTTGTTTAGCTTTAAATATTTCGAAAGCCTGATTTTTAGCATTTTCTATTATACGTTCAGCTTCATCAGAAGATTTTTTACGCATTTCTCTAAGTTCATCTTCCCAATTTGCACGAACAACGGCAATCTCATTTTCTATTTCTTCAATAGTAGGACCTTTATACTCTACCTTGTTTTCTTCATATTGAATTTCTTCAACTGTTCGATGATGAGGTACAGATATCCCCACACTTTGAGTAAGTTCTACAATTCCTTTGGCTTTAAAAACTTTTTCTGGCATAAAACTTGGTCTCCTTATTAAACTACCATCTCATCTTCACCCGCACGAGCAACGACAATATCTCCCTGCTCTTCGAGTTTACGTATGATATTAACAATTTTTTGCTGAGCCTCTTCAACATCTTTAAGACGTACAGGTCCCATTACTTCCATATCTTCTTTTAGTAATTGAGAAGCACGTTTCGACATGTTTCTATAGACTTTTTCTTGAGCATCAGTATCAACACTTTTAAGCGCTTTTGATAAATCGGCTGAGTCAACTTCACGTAAAACTTTTTGAATAGCTCTATCGTCAAGTAAAACAATATCTTCGAATACAAACATACGCTTTTTAATTTCTTCTGCCAATTCTGGATCTTCTTCTTCTAGGCTCTCAATAATAGCTTTTTCGGTAGATCGGTCAACACTATTGATAATATCAACAATCGACTCGATACCACCAGCACTAGTGAAGTCTTCGCTTGCAAGTGATGACAATTTACGTTCAAGTACACGTTCAACCTCACGCAAAACTTCAGGTGAAGTTCTATCCATTGTAGCAATACGCTTAGCCACATCAGCTTGCATATCGGCAGGTAAACTTCCTAAAATACTCGCAGCCTTTGATGGTTCTAAATATACCAAAATAAGCGATATAGTTTGAGGATGCTCCCCTTGTATAAAGTTCAAAAGATGAGCGGGGTCGGTACGGCGAATGAAGTCAAAAGGTCTTACTTGAAGTGAAGATGTAAGCCTGTTAATGATATCACCAGCTTTGCTTGACCCTAATGATCTTTCTAATAAATCTCTAGCATAGTCGATACCACCTTGAGTGATAAAGTCTTGAGCTTGCATCATATCTTGGAATTCACGGAAAACTACTTCTTTATCAGTAGACTCAATATTTTCTAGTCTAGCAATATCAAATGTAATTTGTTCAATCTCATCTTCTTTTAGATATTTAAATATATCACTTGATGTCTCAGTTCCTAATGATACAAGAAATATAGCAGCTTTTTGTCTACCACTTAATACTCTTGCTTTTTTATCATTTGTTGCCATACCTTTTATTCCTCTCTATTTAACTTTGTTACTCTATAAACATCTATTGCTTATCTTCTGCCATCCAAGTTCTTAGAAGCTGAGCGACATCATCAGGTCTTTCAGTACTAATTTTTACAACTTCTTCAGCAAGCTTTTTACGAGCAGCTTCATCAATATTTGTTTCAGTTATAGGTGCTTCAATAGAAGACATCATAGCTTGTCTACGCATCTCCATTTGTTTACGTTCAATTTCTTCTTCTCTAATTCTACGTCTTCTAACCAGTTCTTTTTGAAGAGCTCTAAATAATAGTATTACTAAGAATAAAACCAAAACTCCTATCATACTTATAATTAAAGTTCTTTTGATAACTCGTTTTTGTAATAGTAGAGAATCTTCGGCACTAAACTTATCCCATTGGTCAAATTGTAAATGGGTTACAGTTACTTGGTCGCCTCTTCTAACACTATATCCTATAGCTGCCTGCACAAGTGATGTTACACTTCTTATTTCTTCAGGGCTTACAGGGTGATAAGTTCTTACATAACTACTGTTGTTTGTAATAACTGGATCTCCATCTACATTATATTGTCTCTCCCATCTTCCATCTATAGCTATAGCAGCAGAGATTTTACCAATCTGATAACTTCCTTTTTTTATAGCTTCATATCTTTTACTTAATTCATAATTTTCTTGATCTTCAGTTTTTGTGTAATTCTGCCATTTATCAGTTTTATCTTTATATCCAGGAGGAATATTTTCTTCCGCACCAGCAGCACCTTGTGGTATAAACTGTTGGCCATTCCACACTTCAGATACTGTTCTAGTTGAAATAGGCACTTTATTTGTTACGATACTATCATCATAAGGAGTTGCTGGGTCATCTTCTTTTAGTACAATAGGTATAACCAAGTTGTTTGTAATACTTATTTCATCCCAGCCAATTTCTAATGCTATAGTAGTTTCTACTCTATTTGAATATATTCTTCCTAAAGTAGACGATATTTTATTTTCAATTTTTTTACGTTCACGTTCAACAATTTTAAATTCTTCTTGAGCCACTTTAAGTTTTAAGTCGGCACTTTCATCAGTGAAGTCGGTAAGTACATTTCCGCTACTATCACTAATTGTTACAAATTCGGCTCTTAATTTGTCTACACCCATAGCTATAAGTTGTTGAAGTCCTCTTACAGTTTTAGCATCTTTTAATACATCATCTTTAAACGGTTTAGGTTCTATTACAACAGATGCAGTAACAGGTGAGTCGATGTCAGTTAAGTATTCTTTTTTAGGGAATGCCAAATCGACAGTAACATCTTCGATAAAATCTAACTTCATTAGAAGCTGAGTGATAGACTTTGTTAATGCTCGTCTTTTATTAATATCAAGTTCAGCGTCTGTAATACCTATACGTGGAGAATCGAAAATCTCCCATCCGTCGACACCAGCAGGCATTTTACCTTCTTTCACAAGTTCAAGTTCTGCCTTTGCTTTATCAGTTGGTGTTAAAGATATAAGTCCATTTCTATATTCGTATTTAATAGAGTTGGCATCTAACACAGATAAAACATTACGAGCATCTTCTTGATTCAATGGCGATTGAAATAGTAAATCACCCGATTTTTTAGATGTCATAGAAATAGTAAAGACAATAGCAGCAATACCTATTACAAAGACACCTATTATTATAGCTCTTTGCATAGTAGTAGTTTTACTAAATATATCTTTTAATTGACCTGTAAGCTTATTTAAAAACTGATTCATTTCGTTTTACTCCCAATTTTAAAAATGCTCATTATTTACATTATAATCTATTTTCGATAAAAATTATGTTTACTTTAGAATAATTTTAAGTTTTTTGATAATAGTTTACATAATAGTTTTTGTCAAGTAAGTAAACATAATTTTTTGAGTTAAAATAGAATTTATATAGGTATATTTTGATTAAATTTATAGCAAATATTAAGAGTTTAGTTTTTTAAAAAATTATTAATTTCATCGACCAAATTGGAAAGATTTAACGTTTCCAAGTCTATAAAATTTGAACTATTTTTCTTAAACCATGTAACTTGTCTCTTCGCATAATGTCTTGTTTTTTGTTGTATTAGTGAAATAAGTTCCGATTTATTAATCGTTTTATCAACTAAATACTGGTAACATTCTTTATAGCCGATAGCCTGCATTGATGTATTACTTAGGTTTACACCCATTGCAATTAACTTTTCAACTTCTTCTAAAAGCCCATCATCAAACATTTTTATTACACGTTCATCGATATTATTATAAAGTTTTTCCCTGCAAGGGTTTAGAGTAAATTCGATATAATTAATATCCGCATCTTTTTTACGCATATTTTTCATATTAGAGAATTTCTCTCCTGTTTTATAATAAACTTCTAATGCACGAATAACTCGTCTGCTATTATGTCTATCTATGGTTTCTGCGGCTTCTATGTCAATTTTTTTTAATTTGTCAAAAAGATAATTCAGTCCATGTTCTTCAAGCTCTTTTGATAAGGCTTCTCTTGTTTTTCCATTGTCATCAATTTCGTTAAAAATACCATGTTTTAATGACTCAACATATAAACCAGTCCCACCGACAGCAAAAATTATTTCATTGGATGAGCTGTTTATATATTTGGCAAATTCCTCACTGTACGATTTTACGCTAAATTTATCTAATGGTGAGACAATATCAATCATTTTATAATTATATTTTTCTATCTCATCTTTGCACGGCTTAGCACTACCAATATCTAAATATTTATAAACCTGCATTGAATCAACAGAGACAATTACAGAATTATTAAAATACTCGTCTATTAATTTATGAGCAAATGAGCTCTTACCTGAGGATGTAGAGCCTGTTATAAAAACAACTTTTTTCAATGACTTTTAATATAGATACTATTTTTCTTTTTCGTCAGTATCTTTAGCATCTTCGATATCATCAGTTTCGTCATCATCATCAGAAATGTCGCTATCTTCTTCGATAATAACTTCATCAACTAAAATATCGTCGTCTTCATTTAATTCAGATGCATAAGCATTAGTATCATAAGGTGTAGAGCCTTCTTTTTTGAATGGAGCATATTCTGATATTGTCAAAGCACTGCCTTCTTCATATTCATATTTAATATGTCCGTCAAGAACAGCTTTAATAACAGTTTGTACATATTTACCGTTTCTATATTTTGTTTCAGGACCAAGGAGTTTTCCTCCATTTCTTGCCAACTCAATCATAGCTTTAGTAAGCTCGTAGCGATTACCTTTGTACTCAATAAGTTTTTCTAATGGTATAATAGACATTTTATATAAACTCCATGTTTTTTATTTATTTTCTAATTCAGAATCTGTTTTAGGTGTTTCAGATGTATCATCATCTTTATTTTCTAAAATATTTTCATCGATGTTTTCTAATATCTCAAGTTTTGTATTATCTTCAACTACTTTATCTTCAACTACTTTATCTTCAACTACTTTATCTTCAA
>CAMQVF010000009.1 GCA_947038115.1 uncultured Spirochaetia bacterium | reverse complement strand
TATTAAACGGGGTAGATAAAAAATTCTAAATTATTAAAAGGTCAACTTCAACATTTATATATATTTCCTCTGCTTTATCTTGTATTTTATTTTTAAGTTTTTTATAATTTTTCATATTCATAGTATCATTTTTGGGTTTTATACCTATGGTTATTAATCTCATTCGACCTATTTTAAATGTGCTTAAATGCTCAGCTAAAAAATCATTATCATCAGAAGCATTTTCACTTTTTAAGAATTCATCAAATGGTTTTTTATTATAGTCACTGGACTGTCTTAGCATAAGTTCTTTGAAAGAGCTTTTTATTAAATGAATAGGCATAGATATCGTAAAAATAGATAAAATTATAATTAGTATTTGGTCTATATATTTTTTTAATATTTCGAATGGTGTGCCTTCTAAAAAAATAACAACGACAATACTTACAACAACAATAGATGTTATTAACGAATTTATTACCCATGCTCTATATTCAATTTCAAGCAACCCAGTTTTATGTTTTTTGTATGCATAATAACAAATAAGGCAAGTGACAATATTTATGACTAATGCTGGGATACCATATATAAGCATGGCTGTCAAGTTTAATTCTCTTCCACCTAAAAGTAGTATTTCTATATTCGAGACTACAGAGACTATAATTAGCCCTAATATGAAGACACCTTTTAGCAATATCATAAAAACTTCGTACATATAATAACCCAATGGATGTTTTTCTGTATAGCCTTTCGATATTTTGGAAACGATTATGATACTTGCTATTGTAAGTATTGCTGAAATTAAATTAAAAGACCCATCTAAGAGTATCGCATATGACGATGTGTACACTCCCATAAAAATCCCATAAATAGCCATTGAAGTTGCTCCTATAATAGAAGTGATTATCCCCATTTTTTCATAATTAATTTTTCTCATTTTATCCCCTTTTTACAACACGTACTAGTCCGTCCGATATTTAGTATTGTATAATAAGATAAAAAAAAAGCAAGCCAAATAATAAATATCTGACTTGCCAATATATTAAATTTATATTTAAATATTATATTTGCTTTTCGGCTTATAATGAGTATGAAGCAATTTATGCGCTTTATCACCCAAAGGTTCACCCAAAAATTCTTTATATAATTGTTGTATATAAGGATTTTCATGAGAAGCTCTTATATTACACTCAGCATCCTCTTGGTACAATCCTTTTGCTCTTTTAGCTCGAATTTCATCATTGATGCCATAAGGCTGTCCACCGCCACCGACACAACCACCGGGGCAAGCCATAATCTCGATAAAGTGATAAACAGGTTCGCCACCATTTTTTATCGACTCACGAACTTTAGTGAGTACATGTTTAACATTTTTAAGACCATGTGCTATAGCGAGTCTAACTTCCTTTCCTCCGACAGTTACACTAGTTTCTTTGACACCTTCAAGCCCACGTACATTTTCAAACTCAACTTTTTCAAGATTTTCACCAGTGGCAAAATAAACTGCAGTTCGTAATGCCGCTTCCATAACTCCGCCAGTTGCACCGAATATTGTTCCAGCGCCAGTATACTCGCCTAAAATGCTGTCAGCAGTTTCATCTTCTAAAGAGTTTAAATCAATTCCAGCTTGTTTTATCATACGAGCCAATTCTCTCGATGTAATAACTAAATCGACATCTTGATATCCACTTGAATGCATATCTTCATTTTTATCGATTTCATTTTTTTTAGCAGTACATGGCATAATCGATACTGTATATATTTTAGAAGCCTCAATTTCAGTTTTTTCAGCGAAATATGTTTTAGCCATAGCACCAAGCATTTGATGGGGTGACTTAGCTGAAGAAAAATGATCAAGCATATCAGTATAATATTCTTCCATGTAAAGAACCCAAGCAGGACAACAAGTAGTAATCATAGGTATTAAACCTTTACCATGTGCGTATCTTTGCACAAACTCGCTTGCTTCTTCCATTATTGTTAGGTCAGCACCAAAGTTAGTGTCGAATATTTGATCGAATCCTAATCTACGTAATGCCGCATATAATTTGCCAGTAATATTTGTGCCAACTTCAAAACCAAAAGCCTCACCTATGGCGACACGGACAGCAGGTGCTATTTGTACAACTGTATATTTATTTTTATCGCTCAATGCTTCCCATAACACAGCCGTTTGATCATATTCATATATTGCGCCAACAGGGCAGTGAGCCGCACATTGTCCACAGTCAACACATGGAGACTCTTTTAATGTATTAGCACTAGGGGCAAAAACAGTATCAAATCCTCTGTTTAAAAATGTTAGCGCATGAACATCTTGCATTTCTTGACATGCAACTAAACAACGTCCACATTTAATACACTTGTCAGGATAAAGAACAACACTTTTTGTAGAAGCGTCTTCGCCAACTCTTTTAAGCATATATTCAAAGTCTATTTCATTTATTCCAAAGTCAGCAGCAAGTTGTTGTAATTCACATGACTGATTTCTTAAGCAAGTCAAACATTCATTTGGATGTGCTGAAAGTATGAGCTCTAGTGTCGCACGTCTCACTTGATGTAATTCATTGCTATGAGTTTTTATTACCATCTTGTTTTCTAATGGCGTTACGCATGCTCTTACACATTTTCCACCCATGCTGTCAATTTGAACCACACAAATACCGCAAGCAGCTGTCGCCCTTAAGTCAGGATGATAGCATAAAGTTGGTATTTTTATTCCTATAGTTTTAGCAGCATCAAGTATCGATGTGCCTTCTTTAACTTCAATTTCTATATTATTAATTAATGCCTTAATCATTGTATCTCCTTAAAAATTACTGATAGTTATTGTTTTTTTGGTTGAGGCGGTACAAAAATACCTGCCATATATTCATCTTCAAAATGTTTTATAGTAGAAAGAACAGGGTTTGGTGCAGTTCCGCCTAATGCACATAATGAAGCTTTTCGCATAGAAAGTGCTATTTTATTTATTTTATCTAAATCTTCTTTTTTAGCACGTTTTCTACTAAATTTATTTAATAATGAAAGCATTTGTTTACCACCAATTCTACAAGGAGCACATTTTCCACAACTTTCATCAACACAAAAACCTAAATAGAAGCGAGCAAAATCGACCATATTTTGGGTTTCATCAATAACTATCATACCACCAGACCCCATCATTGAGCCTAAGTCTATTAAATTATTATAGTCGATAGGAATATCAAATTGAGTTTCTGGAATAATTCCACCAGAAGGCCCTCCAGTTTGAACTCCCTTAACTTTTTTATCCCCGGGAAGACCTCCGCCAATATCATAAACAATTTCACGAATGGTTGTGCCCATAGGAACTTCGACTAAGCCTGATATATTTACAGAGCCAGTAAGTGCGAAAACTTTAGTGCCTGTTGAATTGCTAGTCCCAATTGATGCAAACCAAGCACCACCATTATTTATTATACTTGTTATATTTCCAAGTGTCTCAACATTATTAATTACTGTAGGACATCCAAATAATCCTTTCACTGCAGGAAAAGGTGGACGAGGTCGAGGCGTTCCTCTTTGCCCTTCGATTGATGCGAGCAATGCAGTTTCTTCACCACAAACGAAAGCACCAGCACCAAGGCGAATATCGAGGTCGAATGAGAAGTTTGAACCCAATATATTATTTCCTAAAAGCCCATATTCATAAGCTTGTTTTAATGCGAGTTTAACCCTATCTATTGCCAAACCATACTCGGCACGAATATAAAAATATCCTTTGTTCGCACCAACTGCAAAACCTGCAATACTCATGGCTTCAATTATAGCATGTGGGTCACCTTCAAGTATGCTTCTGTCCATATAAGCACCGGGGTCTCCCTCGTCGGCATTACATACTATATATTTTCTGTCACCCTCTGCATTTTTAGTAAATTCCCACTTTCTCCAACTAGGGAAACCAGCACCACCACGTCCACGTAAAGCAGAGACTTTCATTTCTTCGATAACGTTTTCAGCAGTCATAGATGATAAAACTTTGGCAATTGCTTTATATCCATCATTACCAATATATTCGTCGATGTTTTCAGGGTCAATAATCCCACAATTTTTTAGAACAATTCTATTTTGTTTATTATAAAATGGTATATCTTTTTTAGATGAGTTTCCTTTTTGAGTAGGGTATAAAATATTTTCTACTCTCTGTCCTTTTACAAAATGCATCTCAACTATATCTTGAGCATCCTCAGGTTTAACATGAATATAGAATGTGTGATCAGGCATTATTTTTATTACAGGCCCTTGTGCACAAAATCCGAAGCAACCAGTTTTTATCACAAGAACCTCATCTTCAAGCCCATTTTCATTAACATGCTTTTTAAGTTCTTTTACTATTGCATCACTTTTACTCGACTCACAAGCCGTTCCACCGCAAACTAAAACATGATACTTATAATTTCCATCATAAGGTTTATCCATTCTCATGTTTATTTCTTTCGATTGTTCGATAGAATATTTTTCTAATGTTTGAATTGTTAATTTTTCCATAATAGTCATTTAGCTCCTTATATTATTTAGTTTTAGTTGCGATGATTGAATCGACATCTTCAACTTTAACTTTGCCTATTATTTCTTCATTGAATGTTATAACAGGAGCAAGACCACAACAGCCTATACATCTAATTTCTTCTATTTTATATTTTTTATCTGCGCTATATGCCGCATCACCTTTGATGTTTAGTTTAGCTCTAAATTCTTTAAGAACATCTTCAGCACCCTTTAGATAGCAAGCAGTTCCCATACAAACAGCGACAGTGTTTTCTGCGGGAGTTTCTAAGTTAAAGTAATTATAAAAAGTAGTTATTTCATATACACGAGCAAGAGGTATTTCCAGAGCTTCGGCGACAAATATGGCAACATTTCTAGGAACGTATCCATATTCTTTTTGAACGGCATGAAAAATCATAATAAGATTGCCTTCTTCATCTTTCCACCTTTCGATTATAGCATGAAGGGCATCTGTAATTGGTTCTTCAGTATGAATTATTGACTTCATATTCGAGTTTCTCCTTAAAATATTTTATAAAAAATTCTCAATATATATTAGTATATATTTTTATATATGATTGTCAATTTTAAATTAATCTTTTTTGTGAAATTTTTATTTTTTAAGCGTGATTTATTGTTCTCGAAACGCACTAGTAATTTAGTTTAATCTACTTGTTTTTTAGATAATTTTCGATATATTCTAAGTCTTCTTTGGTATCAATTCCATGTAAAAATTGTTTAGTTTCAATTACTTTAATATTCATTTTATTATAAAGCCATCTCAACTGTTCTAGTTTTTCTATATTTTCATATTCACAAGCAGGTAAGTTTTCGATTTTTAATAATGCCTCTTTTCTAAAAGCATAGACACCGATATGTTTATAATAGTTCACTTTTGTATCGTCGTCATCTCTTTTAAAAGGGATTGTTGCTCTTGAAAAATAAAGTGCATAATCATCACTATCGCAAACAACTTTTACAGTGGAACTATCGTGAACAAGTTCTGAGTTGTCTTCTATTTTAAGTTTTAATGTTGCGATATCGATATTTTTATCATCAAATGCTTTTATAAGGGGATTAAGTACATTTTCATCAACTAATGGCTCATCGCCTTGAACATTAATTATTATATCAGCCTCATTTTTTTTAGCGACTTCAATTATCCTCGATGTTCCAGAAATATGATCTGGTGAAGTCATAACACATTTAGCATTATATTTGGCACATAAATCTAAAATAATTTCTGAATCAGTGGCAATATAGCAATCATCTATTAACGAAACATTTTTTACATTTTCATACACATTTATTATAATTGGTTTACCTAATAGATTTTTTATTAATTTCTGTGGGAATCTAGTAGAGTTTAATCTTGCAGGTATTATTGCTAAAACTTTCATAATGGTATTAAAATCCTAAATTTTGATTTATAAATATAATATGTATTCGTTCTTTTATATGCGATTTTTCAATAGCTATTCTATAACTACAAAGTCTATTTTCATATTCGCAGTCATTATTGCATTTCATTTTCACAGAGCATGGGTTTTCGATATTAAATCGTATAGAATTATGAGCGGCTGCTATATTTTTTGCTCTTTTTATGGCGTCAGCTTCATTATGCACAAGCTTATTTTTTCCAACAATTAAATAAACTTTTTTAGGACCATAAATCATTGCTGAAACTCTATTGCCACTTCCGTCTATAGATATTACAATTCCATCTTCAGTTATTGCATTAGCTGAACACAAATAAACATCTGATGTAAATGCTTTAATTTCTGCTTCTTTTTTACAGTCAGGATTGTTTCTATCGATAAAATTTTCATAATCCCCATTTTTAAGAATGTCAATTAAATCTAATTGAGTTACTGACAGAGAACCACCAAATGTGATTATATCTTTTTTGTTTATATTAGAAATGACAAAATCTGTTGCTTCTTGTTTGCTATGAAAATAGTCGAAACCGAAGCCATTATTTGTGTAGATTTTTTTTAGTTTGTTAGAAAGTCTTTCAAAGTATACATCATAAATATCCATTTTAATTCCTTAAATTTTAAATATATATAATACATGTTCGTAATATATAGCTATTCCTAAGCTAATATTTTATTTTTCTTCAAGAGCAGTTATAACATCAAGTATTTTTGTTTTAAATTCTTGCTCTGTTTGTGATTCGATAAGCAATACTATGTACATAGTAAGTCTTGATATTTTTGTAAAAATTGATAAGTGTGATAAATAGATTTCTGTGTCAGATTTAGGATTTAATATCATAATGAGCAAGTGGACAGGTTTTTTATCAAGCGAGCTATAATCGACACCCTCTTTCGAGATGCCAAATATTAAAGTCTCTTGTTCAACTTCATCGGTAGCGGTATGCGGGAAAGCAACACCGTATCCGAGTCCACTTGTCATAATTTTTTCTTTTTTATATATCTTTTCAAGAATGGTATTTATATTGACTCTAAGCCCTTTTGCTTCTGCTTTTATGAGCATTTCAGAAATAGCTTCTTCTTTTGTTTTCGCTTCGAGATTTAAAAATACATGCGATTTTTCAATGCAATGCTTTATATTTTTCCTTTCTTCCATTTTGTACCCTTATATAATAACAATCAATTAGACTGAATAGTATTATATAATAAAATAAAAAAAATCGATATACTATATAGTCTGATTTTCCATATTTAAAAGGCTTTCATTTTTATAGTCATACCCTCTCTTTAGTGCAGCGGTTTGCTTAGAGATTATGCCCATATCAAGTTCTGCTTTAAGCACATCAACTTCTAATTTGTCATCGGATGAAAGTATATCAGGAAATATTATCTCAAAATCAGCATTTTCAATATCTACAGTATATTCTATAATTTCGTATTCTTTATTTTTTTGGCTATAAATATTTTTTATATTATACATAAGCTCATATTGTTTTCTATCCGATTTTAATATAGTTTTCTTTTCAAGAACATAATTAGAGATTAATAAATATTTTTTTTCTATTTCTAAAACTTTCTTAAAATATTCCAGTAAAGCATTTTTCCATGTATCTTGATAATTTCTTACTATAATAGCAAACGGCATATCTTGAGCTTGTGCTGAACTTAAATTAGCATTTTTGGCATCACCAGTTATTATAAATTCAGGCAAAGCACTTCCTGCGATAGCCATCAGTTTAGTTTCTCTTAAAGCCGTATCATCCACATTGCTAGAATTATTTCTTGAAAGTGTTTTCCATTCCTCTTTTGAGTTTGATATTATAATTCCTCCACCTTCTTTGAGAGATTCCTTAAAACCTTTTGTATTATAAATATTCACTCTATCTTCGATATCTTCTTTTGTAGCATTATTCATACTAATATGCCAAGCGAATGCATTTTCTAATTCAACTTTTTTAGCCGCTGCCATAACTACGTTTTCATGTGTTTTTATCCATGAGTATGATGCATAAAGATCAGACAAACCGAACTTTGAATATGGAGTTTTATTTATCGATATATGCACAATTTCAGACGCTTCGATAGTTTCTTTTATAATGCTATTAGTTGTTTGGTCATAATATTCTTTTATATAATATAATGGGTCATCATTATTGTCATATATAATATCTATAATCTCTTCTGATTTTATATATTTAGTTTTGATATCTCCATTATCCATATTTTTTTTAATATATAAGAAAATATCACCATCAACAATAAGCCACTCCGCCAATGCTTTAATATTTTTTATAGACTTGAATGCTTTATTTAGACTACTTGATATTTCGATATGTGGAGAATTTATCTTAAAATTTTGACCAAATACTTTTGAAGCATAAAATCTAGCATGATTTTTAGCTAATGGATTAGTAAAATAAAGCTCTCTCATTCTATCTATAATATTTGCTCTATTTTCAATATTCATTAGCAAATGTTTGCTATAATTATTAATATCTTTCGAGTAGGGAGATTTGTTTATTCTTTCTTTTTTTTTATAATTTTCTGATATCAATTGAGAAAAAAACTTTTTTATTTTCATGTTTGTCCACCTAGTTTAATGTATACAAACATTTTTATTATAAGTTATTATTATCTATGGTATATTATTTATATATTCCACAAGAGAATATTCTTTTTTAATAACATCATTTATAATTTGAAATGCATTTATTTCAGTTTTATCTTTAAATTCTATAAATATATCTCTATATTTTTCTTTTTGATTACTAGTATCTTCTTTTATATTCCACTTGGCTTTATGTGTTAAAACAAGCACAGTGGCAATATATATGCTTATGGCACTATGATAATTTGTAGTTTCATTATAAAAAATTAAAGATATATCTTCGTCAAAAAGCCTGTCGATTTCCTTAAAACTTTCTATTGTATAATCTAAATGATAACCCGCTCTTATTAAGTAATGCGATATCCAGTCAGATTCTTTTTTTAATTCTGTTTCAATTTTTATATATTTAGCCATTTTTTATTATCACCGTATTTTAAATTTTTATTTATTATATTATAATATAGAAATATTTAAGTATCAATATATAAAATATGTTAATGTGATTTTGTTATAAACCGACAATTGTTCATGTAGTGATTAAAAAATTATAACCTTTAATTAAGGATTGCTTTTTTTATTTTCACTAAATAATATTAGTAGATAAACAAACATAAGTGAGGATATTATGGCAGAAGAAGAGAATCTAGACTTAGAAGAACAAGATGGTGATGATGAAGAATCGAAACCTGCGAAAAAAAAGATTGGCTTAAGCCCCGCTATAGTAAAAATTCTTATGATTGTTGCTGTAGTTTTGGTAGCGGCTTTAATCTCTGGACTTATAGCTTTCGTGGTGTCTAAAAGTGTGAGCAAGGCAGCTGGTGTAGAGGGTGGAATATCTGATGATATGACGAGGCAAGCACCTCCAACATATTATGCGATATCGCCAGAGTTTAATGTTAATACAGCCGATTTAGATGTTGCTCGATATGTAAGAGTGGGTATAGTTTTATCGTATTCTCAAAATACAAAATTATTATCTGTAGAATTACCTGAGCGTACGTTTTTACTTAGAGATAGAATCTCTAGCATTATAAGTTCATATACTTATGATACATTAAGACGTAATGAGGGTAGACAGCAACTTAAAGAAGATATTAAGAGAGAAGTTAATAGTATGCTTAGAAATGGTCAGATAGATGAAGTTCTATTCGATAATTTCTTATTAAGCTAATATTTAAGTTTCCGAATTTATTGATTGTAGTTAAAGTTTTTAAGAAAAAGAAAAAATTGTAAGGGAATATAGAATGACAGAAGTATTGTCACAAAGCGAAATAGATGCTCTACTTAGTGCTATCTCATCTGGCGAGAGCCTTGATAGTATTGATACAAAAAGAGTAGAAGTTGAACATCGAAAGATTAAGATGTATGACTTTAAGCGTCCTGATAAGTTTTCTAAAGACCAAATAAGAATGCTTCAAATGATGCATGAAAACTTTGCACGTGTTGCCACAACTTCACTTTCAGCCCAGCTTAGAACATTAGTGGGTGTGCATGTAGCAAGTGTTGACCAGCTTACTTATGAAGAATTTATACGATCTGTTAGTAATCCTTCAACTTTAGCTATAGTTAGTATGGATCCTTTAAAGGGTAGTTCTATATTAGAAATAGACCCATCTATAACTTTTACTATAATTGATAGGTTATTTGGTGGATCAGGTGATAGCCCTAAGAATTTAAATAGAGAGCTTACTGATATTGAGCTTTCTGTTATGGAAGGGATTATTGTACGAATACTGGGTAATTTGCGTGAATCATGGGCACAAGTCATTGACTTAAGGCCTCGTTTGGGTTCTATAGAAACTAATCCACAGTTCGCACAAATTGTACCGCCTAATGATATGGTTGTACTTATCACTCTCGAAACGAAAGTGGCTGATGTTGAAGGTATGATGAATTTTTGTATACCTTATATTACGATGGAGCCTATAATATCTAAGTTTTCTGCACAGTATTTATATGCGTCGATTAGACGTGGAAGTACAAGTGAAAATTTAAAGATATTTAAAGAAAAGCTTCAAGGTATATTTGTAGAGGTATCTGCAGAGCTTGGAGAGATTCAGGTGCCACTTGAAGATGTTCTTGCTTTACAACTTGGTGATGTTATTAAACTGACTGATACAAAAATAACAGATCAAGTCACATTAAAGATTGCAAATAAAAAGAAATTTGAGTGTAGACCCGGGGTGGCTGGAAGCCGTATGGCGGTTCAGATAACTGGTTTTATAGAAGGTGAAAACGAAATAACAGAAGAAGACCTATTAAGAGGGGAGGAATAAATTATGATGAGCGATGGTGCATTATCTCAAGATGAAATTGAAGCTTTGTTACAAGGAGCTGATGACGCTTTTAGTGGTGGAGCAGGAAATCCTCAAGTAGCACAAAATGCGACACTTGATAAAAAACTTATAGAAGAGGCTTGTAGTATTATAACTGAGAATCAAGCTTTCTCATTATCGTCTATTTCTACTAAGCCAACGACTATTAAAAATGTTGTCGCTAATGTTTCTGATGTGGAAACTCTTCAAAAACTATTATCAGGGAAAATCCTTGAGGCGAAAGTAGCTTATAGTGGCGATGCAAAAGGTAATATGTATTATTATCTTCGTGAAAGCGAGGCTATAATAATATCTACATTGATGATGGGGCAACCAGAAACTGAACTTACAGATATGGTGGCACAGGTATTAAAAGAAGCTATTTCACAAATGGTGGGAGTTTCTGATAATGCTTTAATTGCTCGTTTTGGTGGTAGCCTTAATCTTGAAAATATAGAAATGAATGTTTTACCTGATACTACGGCTATAAATATTCAAAATCCAGTAATTGTGGCTAGTTCTAGTTTAACTATTGAGGGAGAGATTGAAAATGCTCCTTTTGTATTTGCTATAGATTATCCTTTAATGGAGAGTTTACTTGCGACAACTCAGTCAAATAATGATGCTACTAATAATGGCGGAGTTATGGATATAGGTGAGTTTGGACAGGCTGCTGGTGCGAATAATCAAAACTCAATTAATGTTCAACATGCAGATTTTAATTCTTTAATGCCTGCACCTGATATTCAAGGGTCTAGTAATATCGGTCTTTTGATGGATGTTACAATGAGTGTTACAGTTGAGCTTGGACGTGCGACTATGACTATTCGTGATATTTTGAGCCTTGGCGAGGGTTCGATTATTGAACTTCAGAAACTTGCAGGAGAGCCTGTAGATTTGCTTGTTAATGGAAAACTTATAGCACGTGGTGAAGTTGTTGTAATTGACGAGAACTTCGGTGTTCGTGTAACAGATATTATCAATCCTATGGATAGGCTTGTATCGGGTAAAAATAAATAATAGATTAATTATTTCAAGCGAGGCTAATTTTTTAGTCTCGCTTTTTTTTGTCAAAATCAACTAAATATCTCAAAATTTATAATAACTCCTTATTATTTACATGGTAGTATATAAATAATAAGGAATACAAATTTATGAATTTAGCATTATCAAACCTTCGAATAGAAATTGGCGATACTAAAGATGATAAGATTTTCACTGATGAAGAACTTACTTATTTTTTAGAAGCATCAAATAATAATATGGCCAAAGCCAAGATAAAAATCATAGATAGGCTTATCGCAGACAATCATAAACTCCATAAATTTTCTCTAGGAAATATTTCTGGCGATCCATCAACAATAATTAATCATTTACTCGCTTGGCGTCATGAGCTTTCAGAAGATGCTGATAATAATAAAGCATACTCACTTATTTATAAATAAAAGGAAATATATTTTTATGAATATTGAAAGTACATTAAATTCGATAAGTAATTTTTTTGGCCGAGATATAGAAATTATAAAATTAAATGATGTTGTAAATCAAAAAAACTATAACTCTATAACTAAATCATTAGATGGTGGCTATGATAGCTATACGATATTAAATATTAAGGCTTATATAGTTGGGGCAAAAGAAAATAATAATAAAAATGATTATGAATCTAGTTTGTATCTAAAGCATAAAGCCGCATTTATTGATGATATAGTAAGAATAGAAAATAAAAATTATCACATAAATTCTATAGAAACACTTAAATATGGGGATGAGAAAATTGATATGCTTTATATTTCAAAATCTACCATAGAAATTATTTAAAGGTCTATCAATTATGAAAATGACAGTGGATGTAAAACCAATACTTGATAATATGAAACAACAAGCCCTCGATAAAAAAAATACATCTATCGATAAAATATCAAAAGATGGTCTTAATTATGCTAAAAATATCGTGCCTGTAAAAAGCGGACGACTTAAAAATAGTATAAAAGTTGAGGCGTCTGAAGATAGCATATCAATTATAGCCGACACACCGTATGCAAATATTATTGAATATGGTGGGAAGAACAGAAGACCTAGCGGATTTATGTCTAAAACATTACTTTTTATGAAAAGAGAATTTGAGAAAATATATAAATCTAAATAATAATAATTTTATAAGGAAAAAATAATGCATAATATACTCACACTTTTTATTAAATATATTGAAACATTAGAATTTTTATCAGGTGTTTTCATTTCAAATGATTTTCAGTATAAAAATAAAAAAAATTTAATCGTCAATATTTTGTATAATCTATCAGATACAAACTCATTCGGCGAAGATTCGAAAGAGCAATATATTATACAAATGGATATACTTGCTAAATATAAAAAAGATGCATTAAATATATGTGATGATATTCTTAATCATTTTTCAACTCATAGAATAATTAATATTAAAGAAAATAATGAATTAGAAATTAATGATAATGCTTTCTTCTATAATGAGATTATAACTGATGAAGATAATGACGATTTTACACGTATAACTATTAAATACTTATCTTGTATAAAATAAATACCAATTAACTAAATTTTGTAAGGAGAGAAAAATATGAATAAAAAACCTATTAAAGGTAAAAGAATGAAAGTTTTTATAACCGATGGCTTTGAGCAAGTCGAGCTTAAAGGTGTTCAAGCATTTGGTTATAAATCGAATGTTATAAAAGAAGGACATAGCGAGTATGGCAGTGATGGCAATGTTATAACAATTGTATCATTCGAGAATATAACAGGATCAATTGATACAGAAGATCAAAACGATGAGGAGCTTATTAGTGCCCGTGCTATGATGACAGGCAGAAGAGCCAATGATGCTACAGGTATCGATTTTGCTACAGTAAAAAGTGTCTGGCTATGGAAAAATAATTATGACCCTTATGATTCTAAAAAAGAGAAAATTCTTTCAAGTGATTTACTTAGATCTGTAGAGTTTGATGAGGATTATAAAAGCCAGATAAATTCGATACATACAAGATCATTTCAGTTTCAAGGACTTAGAGGAATAAATTTTCCTCGCCATGCGATTAAGTTTGAGTCTTTTGCGGGTGATGATATATTTTCACTTTCTCAGACAGCTGTATCATATTTAAGTGAAGATGGTCTCGAGAATAATGCAAGTGATGGATATATATTGGCATTATTTGTGAATGGGGAGTGGGCTATGGATAAAATAGAAACAGCGACTGATTCATCATTTACACTAAAAACACCGCTTTTAAATACAGATAAAGTTGTCGTTCTTTATTTGTACGATGGTGAGAAGAATATTTAATTTTATTGAGTATAAGGGTTTTAATTTTAAGACCCTTTTTATTTTGAATTAAGGAGCAAGACATATGGATATTTTTACAAGAGCCATTAAAAATACTATTAAAGGTGAGTGGCGAATTAATCTTTCAAGCGAGGAAGTTATTTATTTAATTAATCCAACGCTTGAAGAAACTTTGCACATCGAACAAGAATCAGCAATAGCATATAATAAATTTGCTAATAATGGAGTGCCTACATTCGCACAAGTTACACAAATAATTAAAGATGAGTGTGAGAGTTTAAGTATTGACTATTCTATTTTAGAAAATAAATATAAAATACTTAAAAAATTACTTGAAAGTAAAGAATATCATAATTTGCTTGCCACTATAAATGATATGACCGTCAAAAGTTTTAAATTAAAGCTATCAGAAATGCTTACAAAATATGTGGATGCTGATAAACTTATAAATTTGCAAAAAGCTGAAGCCATTTATGAAAAACATTATCGACATACTGCCGAATATTTTTCTTATTTCGCCAAGATGAAAATGCTTATTTTTTATAGTGTACACAAAGAAGATAAAAGTAAATATTTTTTATCCCCACTAGATATTGGTAAATGCGAGCCAGATTTTTTAGAAGAGATAATTTTTTATGTAAAAGAGAATTTAATTCCAACGGGAAAAGAATCTTTTTTTTTACTCTAGTCAATAATTCACAATATATAAAACATTT
Organism: uncultured Spirochaetia bacterium; assembly: GCA_947038115.1. Classification (GTDB taxonomy): domain Bacteria; phylum Spirochaetota; class Brachyspiria; order Brachyspirales; family Brachyspiraceae; genus CAMQVF01. Next base: position 20,673 of record CAMQVF010000009.1, on the reverse strand, counting down.
TTTTAACTATTTTTCATCGAAAGAAAGTTTTAGTAATATCTCATTAGATAGCATGCATTTTAGTGAAAAAGATAATGGTATTAATTATTCTGAAATATTTTCTAAATCTTATATTGAATGGAGTGAAAGTCATAAAATGATTGCTAATGCACTAAAAATAAAAAAAATATGCGATAAACTGAGCATAGATGAAAACCTGTTTGAAAGCAATTATTCCAATTTAATAGAACATATAAATGACAAAGTTGAAATCATTTCGATAGAACAAAATAAAACACGAACAAATTATAGTAAATACGATAATGCTGAGTTTAACTTTTAAGGTTTTATCGATAGTCTAAGTAACACACCAGACGGTTTAAGTTGAAAAGGAATAACACCAGGGCCATCAGTAGTTTTGATAGGCGGAATGAGTACGATTTCATCAAAAGATTGTTCATCTGTTGTTCTAGTATCTTGTTTTATGATAAGTCTCATTTTTCTATATATATATAGGAATGCATCATTATTGCTGTTCTCGCCTGGAAGAGTATTATTTTCTTGTTTAAAAATATCCCATGCATATGTATACGTGTTTGGACTACCAGCATTAAGTGCTGCAGTACCTTCTGGGTCAAGAGCTACATTACCGTCTTCTTTAAGGAAATAATTTGTACTTGTTATTGCAGTTACTGGAGGAGGAGGTGTGATAATTCTTTGTACAGCTATAGATTTCCATAATTTATTTTCAGTTGATGATCTTATAGACGCAATAGTTGCGTTTGGTGGTATCGGAGTGAGAGAATTAAGATCATTTGTTGTAAGAACTCCGCTTGTAATAGCTCCACTATATAGATTATTAGACCCAGCTAAGATATTGGTATATATATCATTTTGTAATATATTTATAAATCCCAAAGTAGCACCATTTGTAACTGCCAAGTCAAGATATGTCATTTTTTGAAAATAAGGCCAAAGACCTACAAATAAGTCTATACCACCTTTACCGTCTTTAATAGTCTCAGATTTTGCGGGTAACAGTGTACGTGCATTATATAGTTCGTTTACAGTCAAATTACCAGTTGCTGCTAAGCGTTTTTCATTTACAAAACTAAAACTAACTATTAGTTCGTCCACGCTATTCGGTTTTTTTCTAAACTCTAATATAAATATGTTTCGAAATATTGAACTTGCTGGCTGAGCAGCTGCTGGCGATGTATTTATTTCATCACTCTCAACAGTTGATCCGAAAAATACAAAGTTAGGATTTGTAAAATATTCTATGTCTTTCGCATTTGTATATAGCCCTGGATCGTCCTTACCATTATAGACAGGATTAGTTTTTTTTGGTAATTTAGATTTTAAATTTGCGAAATTATTAAATATAGATAGTTTGTCTGATGATGGAGTGACGGATGTATTTTTATCTAAATCGGCAGGCTCGAGACCTGAACCATAATTACAGCTAACTAAAATTATTGCAAATGCAAAAAATAGCAATATTTTATATTTATTTTTCAATTTTAGCCTCTCCCCACACACATAAATTTATCTCATTATAGTTTATCAATCATATCACTTTTGTCAACATATATTTATTAAATTTATGCTAAATCTTTAAGAACACCACTAATTTTATTTTTATCAGTACTTCCAACCATTTGTTTAAATACACTTCCGTCTTTCATAAATAACATTGTCGGTAAATTACTTATAAAATATTTACTAGAGATTGAAGGTAACAATTCGACATTAACTTTCAAAAAAACTATATCAGAATATGTACGAGCAAGTGTTTCAATGACTTCGTCTAATTTTCTGCATGGAACACACCATTGAGCCCAAAACTTAACTACACATTTTTTGTTTTTAACAATTTGTGCTTCAAATTCTTCAACGCTTTTTATTTCTATTATCATAATATTGATTCTCCTAATACTTGAATGTTTACTGGCTTAGATACTGCGAGAGTATAGTTTATAACCATTATTATTTCAAGCGGTATATATAAAAAATTAATAATTATATAATAGGATATCTCTATTTTATTTTCTTAAGTTTTCTAATCGCTCTTTAATTTCTTTTGAACTATCAAGAGGATCTTTATTTTCTGTTTTAGGTTGTTTAAATTTTTCTAATACTTTATCAAATATATTCTTAAAGTTATCTTCTACTATGTTATTTTTAGACAATGAGTAGGACATTCTTATTTGATCTTTTGTTTCAGTATCTTCTATTTTAGAAAGTAGTGTGATATTATGATCAGCTATGGCTATTAAATATAAGTCATTAACTATTTCAACTATTGATATATATCGATTGGGAGCTATAGGCGTTGTTGCTAAAACATTAATGATAGAGTCAGAGCCTAAAACTTTTCTACTTTTTTTCTTGAAATATATAAAAATAAAATAAATGCCTACTAAAGTAACTATAAAACCAAATACAGCTCGTATAAACATTGAGCTATTGGTAGCAACTGTCTGATCTTGCATATTTCTTATATCTTGCAAAATAGCAGGTTCGTTTTCATCAATTATATTCTCATTACTTATTGTTAATGTATTAGTTCTTAATATGTCTAGAAAATTTGTCTGAGCCCCTTGAGAATAAAGAGCAGATGTTGTTACTAGTAAAAGTATAGAATATAAAAGATTTTTCATTAGATTAAGCATCCATTCGGAGAGAGCGGGATTCGAACCCGCGGTAAGCTTAACACCTACGACAGTTTAGCAAACTGGTCCCTTCGGCCACTCGGGCATCTCTCCATAAGACTTGAGACCCAATATAACATAATATATATTTTTAGTCAATAGCTTTAAATCGAGTTAGCTCTTTTTTATAGTAATATATATTAAAATGTTCTATATATATCTAGTTTGATGTATAAAATAATTGACTTATAGGCTTAGATAGTATACCTTGTTTAAAAGTGTTTTTTTAGTAAATGTATATAGAATTTAAGGTGGTATGAAATTATGCGGATATTAGTTTATGACCAATCTCAAAAAGTTAGAGAAGGTTTTATAATTTCACTTATACCACGTGGTTTTGAAGTTGTTACTATAAAAGATAAAAAAGAAATAATGGGGATGTTTTTTAGACGTCCATTCGATGTTGCTGTTCTAGAAGTAAGTATTGATGATGAAGAAATGTTGAGTCTTATAGAAACGCTTCATACTGAAAAACGTTATAGTAATACTAAAATTATAGTGCATACTATTGATACAGCTAAAAATTTTATTGTCGAGCTTATAAAATTTAATGTTTCAGGCTATCTTTTAAAACCTTTTAATGAAAAAGACTTATTTAATAGACTTACTAATTTACTTGAAAAAGCTAATTGTGATATGTCTAAGAATACTGTTTGTACAGTGACTCCTTCGCCTGATGAGGGTATCAGTGTAAAATTTCGCTCGACTGAAACTCATAAAGTATTAACTTCTAATGTCTTAGAAATTTCTGCTGTTGGTGTTAAATTTAGTATATCAGATGATTTTAAAGATGAAATTAATGTTAAGCAATTTATAAATAATTTTCAAATTCAAATTGGTTCTTCAAGAATAGTTACGCCAGCGCTTGTAACGCTAAAAAAAGATGATATATGTCAAGTTGTATATTATAACATGCCAGCGTTTGATTTGAATACAGTATGTAAATATGTTTATGAACAAAACTTAAAAAAATTATTAAGCTAGTGGAATAGGATTTTTTTATGAAGTGTAAAGTCTTAACTATTGCAGGTTTTGATGGCTCGGGTGGTGCGGGCATTCAAGCCGATTTAAAAACATTTTCAGCTTTAGGTTGCTATGGCATGAGTGTTCTGACAGCTTTGCCTGTGCAAAATACTCAAGGTGTGCGTTCATGTTATCAAATAGAAGTGAATGCTATTGTCGAGCAACTTGAATGTATATTTGATGATATAACACCGAATGCAATAAAATTAGGTATGCTTTTTAATAGTGAAATAATCGATGAGGTTTCTAGCTTTCTTAAAAAAAATGCTGTTGGAATTCCTATTATTGTTGACCCTGTAATGGTTGCAAAGAGTGGTGACCGACTTTTACTTAAAGAAGCGGTTGAGGCTTTAAAAGAAAAAATTATACCGATAGCTACATTGATAACTCCAAATTTACCTGAAGCAGAAGATTTAACGCTCAAAAAAATAATTACACATGATGACATGAAAGAAGTTGCTAAAATGATTATTGATATGGGTGCCGAGGCAGTTATGCTTAAAGGTGGTCATCTTGATATGAATACTTCTGATGACTTATTTATGGATTGTGATGGTCTTAGCGAGTTTTTTACTGCGAAAAGAATTGAAACAAAAAATGATCATGGCACTGGTTGCACACTATCAGCCGCGATTACAAGCTTTATAGCACATGGTTATACTACATCAGAAGCTTGTAAAATGGGGAAGGTCTACTTATTTCATGCTTTAAATGCTGCTAAAGATTCTAGCGTTGGTAAGGGGCATGGTCCTGTAAATCATTTTGTAAATATTTGGCCTCACTTAGATTTAAGTATTTATAAATAATTTTTATATAAGTGTCATTGCTTTATCGATTTTGTCCACTAAGCAAAATTTATGATAGGCGTCAAATGTTTTTAATGCCCACTTTCCATATTCATTTAAATCTGTAACTATAACTTTACCACCTCTTGATTTAAGAATTTCATTTGCTTGTATTAAAAGCCTTATAGCATCAGATATAATATAGCTAATGTCTTTGAATGAAACTATTATATTAATAATTCCATCTTTTAAGAACTGATTCATTTCATCTTCAAAGAATTCGAATGTTTTTCTATTCAATTCTTTTTTGATTATAATTAATTTATTTGTCTTACTTTCTAAACAGTATGTTTCCATTATATAGCCCTCTCTTTAATTGTTTGTGTTAAAAGAATCAAATTTATCAAGGGTTATCTTCATTTCATCGTAGAGCCTTAAAAAACTAGGCAGTGTTAGATATACTTTCGTTGTGATATCTATATTATTTGTTTCATTATTATCAACACCCAAAAGTAGAATTATTTCTTCATCCCCGACTTGCACACTAAATCTATTAGAATATATCTTTTGAGCTTTGCTAGTATTCAGTATAGGAATACCTAAATTAGCATTTTCATCATGCCTTCTAGATCTTTTTTTCATTCGATAATCCCTCAATACAATTTTATTTTATGATAATTTTATATATTGTATAGAACCTTGTTGACACAGCTTATAATTCATAAATTTAAAATAAAAGGTATATTTGTATTATATATGTTTTAATAGCCACTCGGATATCTTTTTTATCTCTCTTTCTTCACCAATATCAATAGCTTTATAATAATTTTTTTTGATACCATTTGCAAGATAATCTTGTTTTACGACACCATATGGGTAATCATGAGGATATTTATAATCTTCTTGTTCTCTATTTTTACTATAATTACTCGAGTGTGCATCTTTTAGATAATTTGGAATTTCTAATATTTCACCATTGCGGATATCTGCTAGTGCCTCTCCAATTGCTAGATATGCAGAGTTTGACTTTGGCGACAATGCTAAATAAATTGTAACTTCTGATAATGCAATTCTTGCTTCAGGCATTCCAATAAACTCTACGACATTTATAAGTGATGAAACTACATTTAATGCATTTATATTAGCAAGCCCAATATCTTCAGCGGCAAGCACAGAAAGCCGTCTTGTTATAAACCTAGGGTCCTCACCCGACTCAAGCATTCTAGCAAGATAATATAAGGCAGCATTAACATCACTTCCCCGAACACTTTTTATAAAAGCACTTATTATATTATAATGGTCATCACCATCTCTATCAAATTGTATTGCTTTTCTATTTGTAACTTCTTTTACTATGTCATCAGTTATTGTTGGTAAATCATTTTCATCATCGAGCTCAACCGATAAAAAAGACATTTCTAAATATGTTAAAGCTTTTCTAATATCGCCCAATGCCGACTTTACTATTAAATCGATACTACTGTCTGTGATATTCAGTTCTTCTTTTCCAAGTCCTCTTTTTTCATCGGCTATAGCATTTAATAGAGCTGTTTTTACATTGTTATCTTCAAGTGGTTTAAATTCAAAAAGCATGACACGTGATAATAATGCCTTATTTAAATAAAAGTAAGGATTTTGAGTTGTACTTGCTATAAGTATTATAATTCCTTTTTCTATTGCGGGGAGTAGCGAATCTTGTTGACTTCTTGAGAAGCGATGAATTTCATCTATAAAAAGTATTGTCGATTTTCCATTTTGTAAATTACTTTCAGCTTTTTTTATTGCAGACCTAAGTTCGGCAACATTTGAAAGCACAGCATTAAGACTGATATATTCGCTTTTTGTTTTTTTTATAATTATATTAGCAAGTGTCGATTTTCCAGTTCCCGGAGGGCCATGGAATATTAAAGATATTATTCTATCATTTTCTATCATTCGTGTTAACGGTTTGCCTTTAGATAAAATATGTTCTTGCCCATATATTTCATCTAAAGTGTTTGGACGCATCTTGTCTGCTAATGGGACGAGTTTATTTCCAATATTGTCATTGAAGTCAAATAAATCTTGTTCAGACATTTTTTCATCTTTTAGGTATTTTTATTTTCTATCTCTTTTTCTATAATATCAATATAGTCCATTATGCTTTCAATTTCATCGATTATTTCATATTCTAAAATATCGGCTATCGATACATAGTCTTCATTTTGAAAAGCATCTACAATATTATTTGTGATATTATTAAAATTGAGAACTTTCTCTTCTAGCGATACACCATCTTTTTTTATCGACTCTAAACTGATATCATATATATTTAACACTTGTGATATTACCGCAAATATTGAGCTTACTACTTTTGAAAATTTTTCTGATAAAATGAAAGCGTCTTTATCATTTCCAGTTTGTAGATTATTAACTACATTTCTAATGAGTTTAATTATAACATCAGAAAATATTTTTAAAGAACTTATTCTGTAAAGTGCATTACTTTTATCTGTGTTTATTGTGAGTGCTAAAATAGTATTAATTTCAGCTTCAGATATTAATATATCCATAGTAATAATCATTTTATCTTTTAAGAATGGCTTAAAGTCATCTTTTAAGAATTTTATAATATCATCTTTATTGTCATCATTTTTTAATGAGGTAAGCATTTCTTTTTTTACTTCAAGTGTTTTTAATATATGCATAATAGAATAATCTTCTAATGCCATATTTACTAAAAATAAAACTTGTGGAACTGATTCTAAAATCCAGTCAATACCTTGCAAAATGGAATTTATATCGTTATCTATTATTGTCTCAGGTGTTATGTCTGCTATTTTTTGAGTGTATTCTCTAATAGAAAATAAACTATCCAATGCATATTCTGTAAAGCTTAATGCTTCTATATTTATAGTTTCTATTTTATTTATTTCTATATTAGATGTATCACTCAGTATAAATTCTTCATCATTTATAAGTATACGACTAAGAAGAAGTTTGTTTTCGTTACATAATATTTCTATTTGACTTATAATATCAAATGCATTTTTCTCGTTTTCTAATGATATTGATAATTCTTTATTATTTATAAAAACTTTCATCTATATTCCACTTTTTATTATTTTTGCATTTTCTATAATTATTTTGCAAATATATCTAAATATCGGTTTTTTTAGACTTTCGATTATGAGTTATTTATAATAAATTTAAATGAATTAATTTTTGTTATAACACTTGACAATATAATAAAAAATGCTAAAATAATCTAATAAATTTTAATGCTTTTAAATAAAGCATATTCATCAAGATCGGTGGAGGGAAAGGCCCTATGATACCGTAGCAACCTTTAGATGTTTATTCTAAAAGGTGCTAATTCCTATAAGTGTTTGTATAAAATGCTTATAAAGATGAAAGAACATTGATATTTCAAAAAACTTCAGTTGTCTTTCTAATAGAATAAAAAATCAAAGATGATATGCTAAACCTTAATGCATAAAATATACTTAGTAAATAATAATATTTAGGAGATATTTATGTCAGAAATAAAAAACTATCACTTTTCTTCAGAGTCTGTAACTGAAGGGCATCCCGATAAAATTTGTGATGCAGTCAGTGATGCTGTTCTCGATGCTTGTCTTGAAAGTGACAAATCGGCACGTGTTGCTTGTGAAACTTTAGCAAAAACGGGTATGATTTTTATGGCAGGTGAAATTACAACATCTGCTCATCTTGATTATCAAAAAATTGCTAGAGAAACATTAACACGCATAGGCTACACTCATAGCGATATGGGTTTTGATGCGACAACTTGTGCTGTTATGGAAGCTATTCAACAACAGTCACCTGATATCGACATGGGAGTATCGGCTGGTAAAGGAATGTTTAATAAAACTTTAGGTGCTGGTGACCAAGGTATAATGTTTGGTTATGCTATTGATGAAACTGAAACATTAATGCCTTTAAGTATTCACTTGGCTCATAGATTGGCTGAGAGATTAACTGAAGTGAGAAAAAATGGAACACTTCCTTATCTTCGCCCAGACGGTAAATCACAAATAACTGTTGAGTATCAAGATGGAAAAGCTTCAAGACTTGAGGCTATTGTTATATCTTCACAACATGAAGCAAATATACCTCATAAACAAATTGAAGAAGATATTAAAAAACATGTTATATCACATGTATGTCCTCAGAATATGATTGATAAAGAGACAAAATATTTTATTAATCCAACTGGTTCATTTGTAATCGGCGGTCCTATGGGGGATTGTGGTTTGACTGGACGTAAAATTATTGTTGACACTTATGGTGGACATGGTGCTCATGGTGGTGGTGCTTTCAGTGGAAAAGACCCTTCAAAAGTTGATAGACGAGCTTGTTATATGGCTCGTTATGTTGCTAAAAATATCGTTGCTAGTGGCATAGCTAAAAGAGTATTGGTTCAATTTGCATATGCGATTGGTGTACCTGAGCCATTGTCTGTATATGTTAATACTTATGGCACTGGAAAAGTTCATGATGAAGTTATTGCAGCTATTGTTAAAAATAAAATCGATTTGACACCTAGTGGTATAATTGAAAAACTAGACTTGCTTCGTCCAATATATCAAAAGACTACTGCTTATGGTCATTTTGGACGTGAGGATAAAGATTTTACTTGGGAGAATACAGATATTAAAAATTTATTCGCTGTATAATTAATTAGATAAATTTTAAGACATGCGCTATTTAAAAATTAAGTAGTTCATGTCTTTTTTTATTAAAAATTTTGACATAATTGAGCTACTATTATAGTATTAGCTTTGTATATTATTAATTAATAAGGATGACTTCATGGAAATTAAACACGCTAGTAGTTACAATAAAAAGAATACGATTGCTGTCTTTGTAAAAGTAGAGGATGATTCGGCAATTTTGTCATCATTTGAAGATGAACATAGAGCTATATTTGAAGAGCTTGTTGCTAATAATCATTTCGAAAGTTGTATGCCATTTGCTATAGCTTATAGTGAAGCGCATAGAATTATATTTATTACATACACTGATGTTAAAAATTACACATCTGAAACTTGGAGACGTGCTGGGTCACTTCTTGTAAGTGCGATGCGAGTGAATGCTATTAAAGATATTGATGTTGAGGTTGCTCCACTATTTGCGGAAATTGCTTCTATTGAATCATATGAAGATTTTTGTTGTGGAATCCTTTTATCTTCTTACAACTTTACAAAATATTTGGGTGCTAAAAGACTTAAATCGGTAAATACAGTAAGTTCTGTTTCTTTAGTTTCTGATAATAAAAAAGATACTGAAGAGGCTATTAAGAATGCTATAACTATTTATAATGCAGTTGAGTGGACTCGTGATATGGTTAATGAGCCTAGTAATGTTATTAATTCTTTGAATTTCGTTGAAAGAGCAACAAAAGAGTGTCAAGATAGAGAAATTAAAACAACTGTTATAGATGAAAAACAAATGAAAACGCTTGGACTTAATGGTATTCTAGCTGTTAATGCTGGAAGTGCCAACCCTGCACGTATGTTTATAGGGGAGTATCGACCTGCCAATGCTAAAAAGACTATAGTTTTAGTTGGTAAAGGAATAACATTTGATACTGGTGGAATGTCGCTTAAATCTGCTGATAGCATGTATGGTATGAAAGATGACATGGCTGGAGCTGCTGCTGTTTGTGGAGCTTTATATTTAATTGCTGATAAAAACCTTGATGCTAATGTTATCGCAATAGCACCTTTAACTGATAATAAAACTGGTAGTGGGGCACAAAACCCTGGTGATATCGTTAGAATGTATAATGGTGTTACTATTGAAGTTGGAAATACTGATGCTGAAGGGCGTATCATTTTAGCTGATGCTTTGGCTTATGCAATAAAAAATTATCAACCTGATTATATTATCGATATTGCTACTTTAACTGGTGCTTGCACTGTTGCTTTAGGGCAAATTGCCACTGCTGTTTTAGGTAATGATAAAGAGTTTATAAATGTTATAAAAGAAGCAGGCGATGAGACTTATGAAAGAGTATGGGAGCTTCCTATGTTTGAAGAATACGGTGCTTTCATTAAATCAGATGTAGCTGATATTCTTAATACTGGCGGTAAAAATGGTGGTGGAACTATTTTAGCTGCATTCTTCCTTTCTCATTTTACAGAGGGTGCTAAATGGGCACATCTTGACATCGCAGGAACTTCATATTTAAGTAAAGCTAGATATTATGAGCCTAAAGATGCGACTGGTGTTGGTGTTCGTCTTTTGACAGCTACTGTAGAAAGACTTTCAGTACTTTAGTTTATATAAAGGTTTAAAATATGTTTGGAAAATTAAAAATATCTAATTATGAGTTTGAAAGTAGATTTTTTTTAGGCACTGGAAAATTCTCTTCTAATATTCTTATGAAAGAAAGCATTGTCGCAAGTAAAACTCAACTTGTAACTGTTGCTCTTAGAAGAGTTGATTTGAATGCTAAAGATGAGAATATTTTATCTTTCATACCTGAAAATATAATTTTAATGCCAAATACATCAGGAGCGAGAGATGCTGAAGAGGCTTGCCGAATTGCTCGTCTTGCTCGTGTGATGTGTAAAAGTGATTTTATAAAAATTGAAGTTATAAATGATAGTAAATATTTACTACCCGATAATTTTGAAACTATTAAAGCCACTGAAATTCTTGCAAAAGAAGGGTTTATTGTAATGCCTTATATGAACCCTGACTTGAATGACGCTCGTAGGCTTATGAATGCAGGAGCTGCGAGTATTATGCCTTTGGGGTCTCCGATAGGGACGAATAAAGGTGTTAGTACCGAAGAGATGATTAAGATACTTATTAGTGAAATAGATCTTCCAATAGTTGTGGATGCTGGCATTGGTAAGCCAAGCCATGCGTCCTATGCTATGGAGTTGGGTGCTAGTGCTGTTTTAGTGAACACGGCAGTTGCTGTTGCGGGGGATCCTGCTAATATGGCTTTGGCATTTTCTAAAGCTATCGAGGCGGGTAGGTTGGCATTTAATGCGAAAACTGCACCTATCAAAGACTATGCGGAAGCCTCATCTCCTCTAACTGGGTTTTTACATAAAAATTAATTTTATACTTCTAAATTATGTCTGATTCAACAATTATTAAATCATTTGCGAAAATAAATCTATTTTTAGATATTATAAAAAAGAGAGAAGATAATTATCATCTAATCGAAAGTCTTTTTCATACTGTCAATTTATATGATGAGATTATCATCAAAGAAAGCAATTGTTATAAAATATCGACTTCAGGTAAATATGCGATTGATGACAGTGAAGATAATATATGCACCAAAGTTTTTAATTATTTTAAAGACAATCTAAAGCTTAAAAAAAATTACGATATTCATATTAAAAAAAATATACCTACTGGTGCTGGTCTTGGCGGAGGCTCATCAAATGCTGCCTATTTAATGAAATTTTTTAATAGCGTAATTGATAACAAATTGAGTGATGATCATCTTCTGAAAATTGCTACTTTATTTGGTGCCGATGTTTCATTTTTTTTAATTGGTGGATGTTGCTGGGTTTCTGGAATTGGTGAGATTTTAGAGTCTATTAAAAATAAATTGCCATTTTCTATAATTTTATTTTATCCAAATATTCATGTTTCAACCAAAGAAGCTTACTCGAATTTTGATAGTTCTATGTTTGACAAAGGTGATTTTCAAAGTTTTAAGAATATGATAAAAAGCGATTATTCGTTTGAAAGCGTAGAGAAATCTTTGTATAATATATTTGAGCCCAATGTTTTTGCTTTAAAAAATGAAGTTTTTACGGCTAAAAAATCTATAGAAAATATTTTATCTAAAAATGTGCATATGAGTGGCTCAGGTTCTTCTATGTTTACTTTATATAAAAATAGTGTGGATCAAGATATCGATTATAATATTTTATGTAAAAATAATATAATAAAAAATATAGACTTTTATAAACTTGAGTTGATCTAAAAAAGTGATATTCTATTTTTTTTAATTTCTGTTCTATATCTTTTAATTTCAGATTCTTTTCTATTTTCATCCCAATTCAAAATTGAAGCCATTTCTTGTGCTATTTGCTCTGATAATAAAGTTGCACAATCATTTTCAGTTAATATAAATCTAAGTCGTCTAGACATTACATCATCTAAATGGCATGCATGTTCTTTTTTAACAAAATAATGAATAAGCCCACGAGGAATTCTGTCATCATTACCAACAAATTCGAGAAGGCTAGCATCTTTTTTGCACATTTCATTAACTCTCAAGGCCAAATTGATATAACCATAATAAGAGTATAAAAAATTCAAAGTCGATTCTGGTAAAATCCAGTCAACTTTTTCATTTGTTTTTTTATGCATTATAGTATCAGTTCTGTTCCATCTCAAAACATTTGGGAACATCATTTTTAATGCAGTATGTGCAATATGTCCAGACATTGTAAATGATCCGCCATCAATTGTATAATAATTATATGAAGGATGTTTTTGTACATTGAAATATGATTTATCTTCTGGAACTAAACTTGATTGAGTTGTTATAATATTATGTTTATTTACTGGGGCATTAAAATAAAGATTATAAACATCAAGTAAATACTCAACTTCGTCACTAGTCGCATGTATGCATGTATTTTTTTTAGTGTATTTTTTTAAAGTATTACCTATTACTAGAGTATTTTCTTTCCAAGGAATAATATAGACGCTACTGTCTTTATAGGTTGGAGGCAACATTAATGCTTTTTTTATATCTAAATATTTTGTATCGAGATATATTTGCGTTCCTTTAACATAGACATTTTTATTTTTGAAACAATTACTTTTAGGAAGCAAAACATTTATATCATGACTCCAATGTCCAGCGGCTACAATAGTATTTTTTGTATTAACTTCATAAACACGTCTAGTTGACTTGTCGGCGACTAGTAATTTTTTAATACTATTTATATCATAATCAAAAGCAGTTAGTTCGGCATGATTTATTATATCGGCGCCAGATCTTTCTGCTTCAAACAAAAGTTCTAATGTGTAGCGTGCGTCATCAATACTTGATTCATAATACTCAATAGAACCTGTCATATCATTATTAATTAAACTTGGAAAATGGCTGATTGTAGTTGATGTGCTATGAATTTTATGCATTTTAGGAGGGCTAAAAAAAGCCAAGGCCTCATAAAATAGAACTTTCATTTCTTGTCTAAACATACCCAGATTTTTATAATCATATGTAAGTGAAAATATTCCAATAGGATCAGACGAAGATTTTTTCATTATTCTTCTTCTTTCTTTAAGTAGTTGAACAAGAGGTCCTTTTTTTAATTTACCAATTTTATCAAATACACCAGATATTATTTTATTTGTTTTTGAGGATGCGCCGGATGCGAAATCATTTTTATCAATAATTAAGACTTTAAGTCCTGCTCGCGAAGCGATATAGCCTATGCTTGCTCCAATGACACCACCACCAACAACTGTAATGTCATAGGTTTTGTCTTTTAAACTGCACAGCAAGTCTGTTCTTTTTTGCATAATACCTCCCATTCTCAAAATATAAACAATTCATTGGAACTAAAAAAAGTATTTCACATATTATAGAAACGTAGGAAATATTTTCACTCTAAATATAGAGCCAAATTATCTCACTCGTACTTCAATTATAGTTTATTTTATTTATAAATACAAATACTTTATTAAATTTTTTATTGTCATTCGATTTTTATTAAGAGTAAGTATTTTCGAAATTTTTCTTTTGTGTTTATGCTTATCTATATATGTGCCTTCAAATTCTCCAAAATTAGCTATTGGAAAAGCTAGATATGCATTATGGGCTGGGGTAGAGTTGTAAGGCGTGAAAATTACATATTTACCGCTATATTGTTCGCAGAATTTTATAAACCAAGGCTCACTTTCAAGCAAATAATCACTTATTATAAAAAATAATTTTAAGTCTTTATCTATACTTTTTGGATTTTCAAATATATCGACTTTGTCATTGCCTACTATATCTATAGCGTGAAAATTACTTATGTTTTCATTTTGCACTATAGTTTCTGTTGCGAGTTTTGGTTTTCTATAGCCAGTGATTTTTATATTTAATCTTAAGCATTCATTTTTAGCTTCTTCCATATCTTCGATTGGGTAAAATGCGGAAAGTGAAGCACAAGCCTCATTTTCTTTGAATATTAAAAAAAATTCTTTATATAATCTTCTAGCAGATTTAAGGCTTTCTTTGTTTCCATTTTTTAATATGTTGTCAAGTAAAGGAAATTTTGATATATGTGGAATTTCTCTTCCTTTGTCACATATTCCATATTTTTTATTCGTCATAGACTCTATAGAAAATATTTCTTTTCTTCCAAATAAGTATTTACATTCACATAAAACAGAACAAAATGTACAATAGCTTTTAATTTCAGATATTGTTTGATTATAGTTATAATTTTTATTAAAATGCTCACTCGTGAAAACATAAGTGGCACAGATATCGGCTATCATTGTTTTATAATTTTTTATCGATACTTTGTCGGATCTTTTACACAAATCGCAATGAATGCATCTGTCGTAGTTAGCTTTCAAAATGCTTGGCAATTTATTTATTTTTTCTTCATTTTCAAGCGGAGATGTTATATTTATAGATTCATAATCAACATTATATTTATCTAAATACTTTTTTAGTCGGCAAATATCATTAATATCGCAAAATTTACAAGAAGCATTATGTGTATGCATTATTGAAAGTAAAAGATATTTTCGATGTTTTTTTATCTCATCGCTTTTATCACTAATAATAATCATATCATTTTCGATTTTTGTTTTACATGCAGATAAAAGTGTAAAGTTTTCTTCACCTTTTTTTTTCACATAAACCATGCAAAGTCGGCATGAAACTTCTTTAGTGTCATTAGAAACACCGTCACATAAATGAGGAATGTCTATATTGCTTCTTATACTTGCTTGCAAAATCGTATCATTTTTTAGTGATTTTATTAAATTGTCGTCTATCGAAATTGTAATCATATTTTATTCGACACTCTCTTCTGGTTCGTAAAAGCTATACATGGTTGATTTATTTTCTATTGCGTAAAATATTTCACTTTCAAACATTTCTATAGTATTGTTTATAGATTTTGATAATAATTTTATTTGTTCACATAATGAATATAAATATATCATATCTAAGATTTCTTTTATAATTGTAATATGATTTTTAGTTGCTTTATTGATTAGAATTTCTTCAAGATAATACTTGACCGCTACAAATCCATTCATACAAGGAAAACATTTTTTGCAAGATATCGATATGCCGAATGAAACTATTTTTAGTATAACTCTAATAATGCAAGTGCTTTCTTTTATTACACATATAATTCCATTTCCCATTAAAATACCGTTATTATTAAAATCTTCATAGCTGATTTTTAGTCTGTTTGCTTCATTTTCAGATAATGGTTTTGAGCTAAATCCACCCACAAAGACACATTTAATAGCATGTTCTTTTTTTATTCCACCAGCGGCTCTTATTAAGTCAGTCAAGCTAGTGCCAACTTCAACTTCATATAAGCCTATATTTTTAATGTCGCCTGTCATGCTTATGAGCAAACTGTCATTTTTTTCTTTTTTGAGTTTACTAAAGGCGCCAGTTTGTGCGATTAATGCTATATTTGCTACTGACTCGAGACAAAATAAAAATTTGAATTTGTTTAAGTCATTATATGTGATTGCTTTATCTGTGAAAATCGATATTTCTACTTTGTTTAAATAGCCAATTTCTTTAGCTTCTTTTATGGCTTTTATAAGTATTTGCTTTTCTTCTAAATAGGTTTCGTATAAATATATATTTATTAAATTTATACCAGTTATTTTTGACAGAGTAAGCAGACCATCTATGATTAGATGCGTTGAGGTTTTTATAATATCAATGTCTTTAAAACATAAATAGTCTAAAGCTAAAGCATTTATATGAATTATATCATTATCTTCTTTTGTTTGTACGAGTAAATTATATATTCTGTTTTGAAAAATATCTTTTGAATATAATTCAGACTCTTTAATATACGACATGATAGAATTACTTATTATAGAATAAGAAGAATAGGTATCATATTTTTCTTTATATTTAATTAAAGAAGATAAATTAGTGTTGTCTCTATACAATGAAATTGACATTATTTAATAATCATACAAATGTTTTCTTATACTTAGGGCATCAATATACTTTATAATATCTTTAAACGATTTCTGTTTATATGCTAGACCATTAATAAAGATGATTACTCCACATGGACAGTCACGAACACACTCTTTTTCTACAATTAATATCCCGTTATCAGAAACAGAGCCTATTTCCAAATTATAGTGTGTCTTGATGTTCTCAAGTAATAAATATGAACCACTTAGGGCACAATTAAGCCCAACACAAACTTCTATGATTGTTACAGCGTCCCTTTTCATTATATCTTGAAAACATCCCTATTAGAATAAAGTAAATATGTAGCCCTAAAGTTTTAGATTAACTATTTCTTTTTATGTCTATTCTTACGTAAACGCTTCTTACGTTTATGCGTAGCCATTTTTTGACGAAGTCTTTTTCTTCCTGAAGGCATGTACACTCCCTTTTTTTATTTACAAATCAATAGTTCATTCTATCATATTATAAAATAATTTCAAGTGATATTAACAATTAAATCGAACTTTTATAATTTACTTTAAAAAAATAAAAGGCGTTGCCATCTCAAACACTGTTATATTCAAAACTAGCTAATAAATTTATTATATAATTCTCAAAAAGTAGGCAGGAGTATTACAAGTGTACAAACTTATCCAGATATTCTATGGACTTACGGTGCTTGGGTGTGATGTAGTTTTTTTTGGTAGAAAAAATAGTAGACAAATTCAAAAAAAATACTATATTATAAGTATAGTATATAAATAAAATATGCTTATAAAAAATTTTAGACTATATAAATTAAGGAGAATTTATGAAGAAATTTATTTTCAATATGGCATTATTAAGCATGGTATTTGTGCTTGCATCATGCTCTTCGGAATCTCTTGATCCAAGTGATGATATTGGTGGTGATATTACTGCAAAAACAATTGTATCTAATAGTCAATTAGCAATAGCTTTTAATGGTGCGCTTAATGATCAATCGATTGCTATTACTCAAGCTCAAGGAAGGGCTGGAATTAATAGAGGTGTAATTAGTCTAAAAGTAGAAAAGGGTGCATTTAAAGAAGACTCAGCTGCTATCAGTTTAAGCAGTTCTGATAATACGGGTGTAAAACAAATGGCTGCTATAACGAATAGTGTTACACAAGCAGTAAACGCCATACTTACAGTGAAAGAAAATGCGGTTGTGGGCTTGTCGACAGAATCAACAGTTGAGGTAATAATTAAGAATGCTACTTCTTCTACAGCCACTGTTACTATTAAAACAGTCGATGGTTCTACGTTTGAGGACAAGACTACTACTAAAATATTTAAAATAAATTTAACTGGTCGTGGATTTGAAATTCCAGTAATAGATGAATCTGCATTTTCTATACCTGCGATTGCTTCTACCACGGGCAGAGCTCAAATAGCTGGTTTTACAATTCCTGCTGGCTTTGCTGAGGTTACAAGTAAAGTTGCTGTTAACTTTAATAATAAAGATAACTTAACTACTGAGAAATTCCTTGCGGTAAAAAAGGCTATAGAGTCTATGGTTCTACCTGCAAATAAAGGTATAGTAATTGCCTCTGTTGGTGAATTTAAGATGGATGGCTATGCTGGCTGGGATGCAAGTGGTAATATTACAGTTACTTTTAAGGCAGCTTCTGGTTATAAGTTTGAAGGTGCTTCTACTAGAAAAGTTAAAATAAATTTCAGAGGAGCTTTTATAGACACACAGCAAACAATTGATGAAACTCCATTCACTACTGATGCTATAAACCCGTCACCTGGAAAGGCAGGAGTAGCTTCAATTACATTTGGTGCTGGATTTAAGCCACCTAAAAGTGTTAGCGTTTCTTTTCATGGAAGTGACAAAGGTAATGCGAAAAGAAATGCAGTAATTGCATCTCTTAACAAAGTGTTTGATGATAATAATATATATAGTGCAGATTACCCTGAAGGCGTATATTACACCCCTGTTGATGTTAGAATCAAAAAAAAGTCTAACAATGTGGATTATGAGTGGAGTGATTTAAATGCTGTATTGATAGTTACTTTTCGCATAAGGTTCCATGATGAACATATATTTAGCGATGGTACTTATGAGAAAGATGTTGAATTTACAATTGTTGGTAAGCTAAATTAAAAAAATATAAATCTAATTAAAATAAAAACCTCTGCCTTATTTCAAGGTGGGGGTTTTCTTTTACTGTCAAATAAGATTATATTTCTATTAAGTTTATAAAAGTTCACAATTACTAAATATAAAATCAGCTAGCCTTTTGAATTAAGTTTTCTAAACGCTTGAATGACTTCAAAATATTGCGTAGCCGATTGATAGTTTTCTTATAATCTAAAAAAGAATGAGTTATACAATGAAGTTGAGCATGAAAATAGCAAAATTAAGTAATTGATTAAAAATAATTTATAATATATATTGCTAATTAAGCAAGTACGATTCTTTATAATAGATTGAGGAATTATATTGTTTTACTATCTACTTTTAATACCACCAATCATTTTTATATACTTCTTCTTTATTAAATACAGAAATGATTTCGTATATAAACTCTGTTGACAATGCGGTGTTATCAGTAAGATATGTTATAAGAGTCTGTTATTGCTAAAAAGTATATTAAAAACAAGGGGTAGTGTATGAAACAAATATTATTAATAGCAATTTTATCGATGCTTGTTATAGGCTGTGGTCCTTTGATTAGTCCACCTAACTTGGCTAATGATCTTGAAAATCCATATAAAGAATATAGAATAAAAGACATAGCTGTGTCTAAAACTATAGAAGACGGCATTCTCGAGCAAGAAGCAAATAAATATGGATTTGATTTAGAAACTACGTCAGCACATGTAATTAGTATGACTAAATATGGAGATTATTTTGAAGGAACTCTAAAAATTATGGGCTCACTATCAAAAGATAGATTAGAAGAAATAGAGAAGTCTAGTCTAAAAAATTACAATAAACAGGGAATAATGAGTTATGAATGTACATTTGAGTACAGTGCTAAAACAGGTTTTTATCTTTGGAGAAGTCTTTATTCAAGTCCTTTATAGTAATTAAAGCAAGAAAAAGTCAGCCATATTATCACCGACTCGCCTACTACTTGTCTCACTCGTAAAAAGACTGACAAATTATCTATAGAGTTAATAGAGGCATTAAAGTCTCCTGTAAATTTAATAGTTCAAGAAAAAAAGTAGATGTTTATTATTAGAGATTAAATTTTAAAAGGAAGTGTCGATTAATGATTTTTGGAAACCCATTTAAATTTGCTTTCTTTATTGATGAAGTATTAGAATGGAGTTCAGCTGATTTTGATAACGGCTTCTTTGCGATTTCAATAAATGGTATTATTTATCCACCTGATATAAATTGTTTCACACTCAATATCGCATTAGGCAGACTTGTTTCAGACGCTTCTCCATTTATAACTCTACCTGAGAATAAAGCCCTGTTTAATGATTGCCCTAAAATTGCTTTTGAAAAATTGCAAAATATAACTTACCCAGAAGATATTGATAATGATTACACATACCTCATGCCTGTTACTGAGTTTGAAGATGCAGGATATGTTTTATTTGTAGTAAGATTTATGGATAAAATAAAATTTCTCTTAGGAAAATATAATAGCGAAAGCTTTAGATTTACTTATATTGATGAAGCTATTATTGATCAAAAATTAATTAATAAAATGATTGTAGAAATAACAGAAATCTATAAACATATATTATTGAAATAAAAAAATATAAAAAAAACGCATTTATCCTTCAAGTATGATGTCTATTATACCTTCATTTAAACTGCCACTGACATATATGGTGTGGTCAGGCAAATACATTTCACTATTAAAACTCGCATTAAACTCACCTGCTTCATGAACAAATAACTCCTCAAGAATGAAGTATTCAGCAAATTCTTCTTTAGTCATATTTTGCTCATCTTCTTCAAAATATCCTTTTGCGTCTTCATAAAACTCTTCTGCCAAAGCAGATTTAAATTATATATTATATTTTA
>CAMQVF010000008.1 GCA_947038115.1 uncultured Spirochaetia bacterium | reverse complement strand
TGGAATTGTTGATCGGTAAAATATTTTAGAGTTTTCCCAGTGTCTGATATATCATCGACAATCAAAACTTCTTTACCACCAACTTTCATCCGCCACACTTCTTCCATATTAAGCACCAAAGGAAGTTTCAACGCATGTGAAAGCATAACCGCAGGCACTAATCCGCCACGAGGAAGCCCATAAACGACTTCATATTTTACATTCGATTTTTTTACTTTTTCAACTAATATCGAAATAGCATTGTCTATAGTATCCCAATTTATAACATCATACTGCATTCAAATACCTCATCAATTTTAATAATTACTGTCTTAGAGCGATAGAAAAATCTCTTTCAAGCGTTTCGAGTAAATCTTTCTCTACCGAATTAACATCTTCTTCTTTTAATGTTTTTTTAGGATCAAAATATGTAATAGATATTGCAACCGAACATTTACCTTCTTCAACTTGCTCACCAATATATCTATCAACAACATTAACATTTTGTATTATCTCATTAAACTTTTTGATTGTATTCAATGCTTTATCAAATTCCATATTTCTATCACAAATCAATGCCAAGTCTCTATAAACGGCAGGATATTTACCCATGTCATGAAACTGAACATCAATACCTTTATCTTTTATAAGATTAACTATTTTTTTTGCATCGATATCAAATAAAAAAACATCATTAGAAATATCGAATATAGAATTAATTTTTGGATGAACTTTTCCAATATACCCAACACATTCTCCAAATATAGAAACTTCCGCATATTGACCAGGTATAAACCATTTATGCTCAGAAGGAGTAAGTTTGTAGTCAGATGCATTAACATCACTGAAGAATTGCTCTAATGTTCCAGATAAGTCAAAGAAGTCAAAATTTCTTGCATCTTTATTCCAACTTTTAGATACTGCTTGTCCAAAAATCGCAGCTGTTACTCTTTTTTCTTCAATATAATTATTATCTGACGTTTTATAAAAAATATTTCCGACTTCAAAAATTAAACCGCTTTTATTCCTTCTAGTTTGATTATAAGCAATGGTTCGCATTATAGAAGCAAAGGTAGTGGGTCTTAATATGTCAAGGTCTTGAGATAATGGACTTAATATATTTATAAAAGAATCTTTATCCATATCAAGTTTAGAGTAAATATCACTATCCCCCATCGAATAATGTTTCACTTCCAAATAGCCATAAGAAGCCATTAAATGTTTTAAGTTCGATATTTTATAATAATCGCTTTCTATATAATTAGATTTTATTCTAGGTATAGTAGTTTTAAGATTATTATATCCATGCAGTCTCGCAATCTCTTCAACAATATCAACAGAAATATTCAAATCCTGCCTATGTGGAGGTAAATCAATTTTAAGTGAATTTCCACCTAAAGCCGAAGCATTAAGCCCTGAATATTTCAACAATGCAACAATTTCCAATCTATTAAGCTCAAGAGATAAATATTTTTTGACTAAATCACAATCAAAAACAATATGTCTATTCTCGAAATTTTTACTATTAATTTCTTTTGCCCTTGAGACAATTTTAGCATCTTTATTTAAAGTAATAATCAAATCAACAACTCTATTCAATGATTGAAGTGTTAATGTGTGGTCAATTCCTCTTTCAAATCTGTAAGAAGCATCAGTTTTTATATTTGTAATACTAGACGCTCGCCTTACTGATATACTATCAAAATAAGCACTTTCTATAAGTACACTTTTAGTTTCATCTGTAATACTTGTCTCAAGTCCACCCATAACGCCAGCCAATGCAATAGCATTTTCAGTATCTGCGACAACAAGCATTTCTTCTGTAAGTTCAAGTTCTGTAGTGTCAAGCAGAGTAATTTTTTCACCTGCTCTAGCATTTCTTACTATTATTTTTTTACCCTTAACTTTATCAAAATCAAAGGCATGCATAGGTTGACCATATTCAAGCATGACATAATTTGTAGCATCAACTATATTATTTATAGGCTTAATTCCACACATTATAAGTCGATTTTGCATCCATTCAGGAGAAGGAGCAATTGTAATATTTTCAATTAGACGTCCAATATATTTAGGGCATAAGTCGGCATTTTCAACAACAATATCGATATTTCCACCCTTGCTATCATATGACTCCACAGTTGGAATAGTCACTCTTCTTTCAAGAATAACAGAGCATTCACGAGCAAAGCCTATAACACTTAAAATATCACCTCTATTCGCTGTAATTTCCGCATTAAATAAATACTCAACACTATTAACAACCGAAGAAATATCAAGTCCAATTTTCGAGTCATCAATATCAAGCACCCAAATTCCATCAACTGTTGCAGTATCAACATATCCAAGCTCTGTTTTAGAACATATCATTCCATTACTTTCAAAACCTCTTTTAGAAGTTTTTTTAATTGTCATACCATTAGGTAATTTAGTACCAACAGTTGCAACAGGAACTAAAATATTTTCTACAACATTTGGAGCACCACAAACTATAGGAAGAATACCACCACTTCCTATATCAACTTTACAAATAGCAAGTTTATCAGAATCAGGGTGCTTATGTAAAGACAAAACTTTTCCTATAATAACACCGGGTATATCACCATCAACAGTGTCGATAGAAGCAATTTCAGTTCCAGCTTGAGTAACTTTTTCAGCAAGCTCTTCTACAGATATCCCTTCTAATGAAATATATTCCTTAAGCCAAGTATACGGTATCTTCATTTAACAAATTTCCTTATAAATTGAAACATCAACTATTACTATTACCACTGTTTAAGAAAACTAATATCATTCTCATAAAACATTCTTATATCAGTTATTCCATATTTAAGCATTGCAATTCGCTCAACTCCCATTCCGAAAGCCAAACCGCTATAAACCTTCGGGTCATAACCGACATGCTCAAATACATTAGGGTGAATCATACCAGCACCCATAAGTTCAATCCAACCTTCATATCCACAAGTTTTACAACCAACTCCTTTACAAACAACACAAGTGGCACTTAAGTCGGCACCCGGTTCTACAAAAGGGAAAAAGTCAGGTCGTAGTCTTATTTGTGTTCGTGATCCAAATATTCTTTGACAAAATAATTCTAAAATACCTTTAAGGTCATTAAAACTAACATTTTTATCAACTAAAAAACCTTCCACTTGATGAAACACTGGTGAATGTTTTGCATCAATAGCATCTCTTCTGCCGACTTTACCCGGAGAAATTGCTGCAATTGGTGGTTTAATATCTTTCATAAGTCTGATTTGCATTCCAGATGTATGCGTTCGAATAAGCCTATTATCTGAAACATAAAATGTATCATGGCTATCTCTAGCTGGGTGATAATAAGGAATATTTAAAGCCTCAAAATTGTGATAATCATCATCAAGTTCAAAACCTTCAGCAACTCCAAAGCCTATAGAATTAAATATAGAAACTATTTCTTCTTCAACTTGAGTGAGAATATTTATAGCACCCACGCTAGGTTGTCTACCAGGGAGGGTAATATCTACATGTGTTTTTTTTAGCGATTCCAAAAAGTCCTTTTCACTAAAAGCAGATCGCTTCGATGAAAGTTGTTCTTCTATAAAATTTTTAACTTCATTTATAGATTTACCAAGTAACTTCTTTTCTTCTAAGTCAGTAATTAAAGACATGCCTTTAAGCTTATCTGTAATTAAACCCTTACGTCCGAGCATAGATACTCGAATTTCATCTAAATCAGATTGAGAATTCGCTTCATCTATACTTACTTTCACTGAATTATATATCTCTAAAATATCATCTGTCATAAAACTTCCTAAAATAAACGAAATATTACTAAAACCACAATATTGCATTCTATATTAAATAATAAATATTTTCAACTTAAAAAATACAATTAATAATCGAATAATCATTAATCATTAATTGTTAATTCCGCTACTTCCAAAGCCAGCACTGCTTCTTTGTGAATCTTCTAAACTGCTAACTTCTTCAAACTCAATCTTTTCTATTTTCGAAAAAACAATTTGTGCAACTCTATCGCCATTTTGAATAGTAAATACTTTATCAGAAAACGATGCAAGTATAATTTTAATTTCACCTCTATAATCGCTATCAACTGTCCCTGGTGAGTTTAAACAGAAAAGACCGTGATTTAATGCAAGCCCACTTCTACTTCTTATTTGTGCCTCATAGCCATCAGGAATTTCAATATATATTCCAGTAGGAATTAATAGAATATCATTTTTTTTAACTTCTATTGGGCTCTCTAAATCGGCATATAAATCTAAAGCAGAAGCTCCTAAACTCTGATATTTAGGCAATGGGTTTCGAGATTTATTTATTATTTTAACTTTTAACATTATTTCAAAACCCTTATTACATTAAGAACGATGACAAAATTGAAACTATAATCATCGCAACTATACCTTGAAGAGCCGTAGCAATTGTTCTAGCTTTATACGCATCATGAACACTCATACCTGAAAGTTCAACGACTATCCAAAAATAACTATCATTAGCATGAGAAGCTATCATAGAACCAGCGCCAATAGACATCATAAATAATACATGAGATATATTGGAAACATAACCCATTTCTACAAGTAGTGGTGCGAATAGGTTTGATACTGTTACTATCGCTATAGTTGATGATCCTAAAGATATTTTAATAATAGACGCAACAAAAAATGGTAGTAATAAACCAAAGCTACTACCATGTGAAAATAACCCACTCAATTCAGAAATAGAACCAATAATATTAGTAGACTTTAAAACTTGAGCAAATGCACCCGATGCTCCAGCTATTGCAAGTATTGACCCCGCCGAGTGAACACCCTCACTAACCCACATCGATAACACCTCAATTTTAGCTCCCTTAAGTAAAAGAAGTGAAAATAAAAAACCTGCGAAAAGAGCTGTCGCTGGGTCACCTAAAAATATAAATGTATTTCTTATCCACTCAATCTGAAATGGAGCGTCTTGAACTCTCGCTATAGAACCTAGTGCCATAAAAATAATAGGTGCTAATATTGGCATAAATGACTTCCAAGCTGATGGTAAATCTCCCAATTCTGTAACTAAAGTTTCATAAGATATATGAGATTTTTTAATAGCCTTAGGAGGTTTTATATATTTCGCTATAAAAATACCATAAAGCATTCCAACTAAAGATGTCGGTATCGCTACTATAAGACCAATAACAATAACTAAAAGTAAGCTATTGCCCAAACCAAAGTCTGAAATCATAACGACAGGACCCGGAGTCGGCGGTATAAAAACATGAGAAGCATAAAGCCCTGTAGATAATGCTATCGACAAAGCTACTGGAGATGCTCCTGTTCTTTGAGATACTGCTTTTCTAAGTGGGGTCAGAATTAAATATCCCGAATCGGAAAATACTGGAATAGCTACTAAAAAACCCAACATATTCATCGCTAATGCAGGATGTGTTCTGCCAACTATTCTTATAACCACTTCACCCATTTTTATAGCAGCACCCGACATCTCTAAAATTGTACCTATGATGCTACCAAGTACGATAATAATACCAATACTTGAAAGAACATATCCAAATCCACTTCCTATTAAAGTTGATACATCAGTTACATAATTGGGGGTGCTAATAGAACCTGAAGGCACGTATAAAGTGAACGCAACAAAGAATGATGCGAGCAACATAGCAATGAATGGATGAACCTTAAGCTTTATTGTTAGGAACATTACCATACCAATCGCAAGAATGAGAACTATCGCCATAACGGCATTACTGTCAAAAAACATTAATACACCTTTTATTTCAACTATTGAAAATTAATTAGGATAAACTATTTAGAGTCATCAGGGACCTCTGCGTTTTGATATCCGCTCTCGAAAAACTCATTAAGATCCTCAAATGCTTTATGTGCAATATCTGAATCTTTTTCTTCATACTCAACTTCTAAAAGAAGGCTCGCTCCATAAAAAGCACCAAGCCCCATTACATTAAATACACTTTTAGCATCAGCTCTTATTCCATCGTAAAGAAGAAATATACCAATATCATAATAATCGCTCTTACTAGCAATTTGCGATAAAATACCCGCAGGCCTTAAATGCATTCCATTTTTACTTTTTATTGTTACAAAATTTGTTAATGTCATAATTTCCTATCCAATTAATTAGTTAATACATTTTTAGGATTGTTGTCCAAAAATGCTTTTAAATTTTCATACACCATTTTCATAAGTCTAGTGCGTGCTTCAATAGTACCGCCTGCAAAATGAGGAGTAATATAGCAGTTTTTGGCAGTCAGTAATGGATTGTCAGCTTTCGGAGGTTCAACCGATAAAACATCAACTCCTGCACCTGCAATCATATCATTATTTAAAGCATAGGCTAGGTCTTCTTCAACTATAACAGCACCTCTCGATGTGTTTACCAAAAATGCAGTCTTCTTCATTTTAGAAAGTAAAGCTTTATTTACAACTCCTTGAGTCTCAGTATTTAGAGGACAATTTAATGAGATAAAATCTGATTTAGAAAATAATTCATCTAAACTAACATTTTCAACCCCATCCTTTTTACTGCGAGAATGAACTATAACATTCATTCCAAAACCTTTAGCCATTTTAGCCACTTGTTTACCGATGTCCCCATATCCAAAAATACCAATTGTCTTATTATCAAGTTCATATAAAGTATGTGAATAGAATGAGAAGTCAGGTGATTTAACCCAATCGCCATCATGCACTTGTTTATTATGTTCAGGAATTCTAAATGAATATGAAAGTATAAAACCCATTACAAGTTGAGCCACCGACTGAGGGCCATATGCCCGCACATTAGTAACTGTTATTCCAAGTTCTTTAGCGGCTGCAATATCTATCATATTAAAACCAGTGGCTAAAACACCTATATATTTAAGATTTGGTAATTTACTCATAATTTCTTTAGTCATAACAACTTTACTTATAAGTATTCCCCAAGCATCAGAAGCCCTTTCAAAAATCTCACTTTCTGAACTTCTATCATAAACATCTAAATTACAAATAGATGCAACATCTGTCCAAGGGTTATCACCAGGATTTAAATTGTATCCATCAAGAACCACAACCTTAAGTTTTTCCATAAATAATACTCCCAATTTTTTATTAACATACTACTCTATTATAATCATATTTTCTATGTTTTTCAAGTTTATATTTTTAAGTCTATTTAAAGATTAGATATTGTCAAATTTTACAGTCTATTATACAATTAAAAAACTAGATTAACTACTAGATTCGGAGTATCTATAAAAATTTAGAGGAATTTATGTTTACAGTCAAAAATATATTAAATGAGTTTTCAAGTAGAAACTATCGAGGAAACTATAATTTAATATGTTATATAAAAATCTCAGAGCAATGGGAACAAATTGTAGGCGAAACTTTATCGAGTATATGCCATCCTGCATTCTATCTTAATAATACACTCACAATAAAAGTGAAAGATAGTGCTTGGGCAAATGAAATACTAATGAAACAAATTCAAATATTTAAGAATATTAGAAAACATTTATCGATAGAAGTCACTTCATTAAGAACACAAATTGGAACTATAGAAAAAAATAATAGTGAATATCAAAATATAATAAAAAAAATAGAGTCTAGAGATATGACCGAAAATGAAAATAAATGGATTGATGATGTCATGAAAGTATCTGATATCGAAGATAGTCTAATAAAAGAAAAATTTGCTAATATATTAAAAATAGAATGCATTAAAAATGGAGACTAAAAAATTATATGGCTATAGATGACGCTTTTATAAAGAAAAATATTTTAGCTTATCAAACGAGTAGAAGCTCTCTAGTTCTAAATGATATAATCGCACATCTTTCAAACTATATTTATCATTATCCAAGAAAAATATTTCTACTAGACCATGACAAAGCTATCGATTTTTATATTTATTATTTGGAAAGAATTGAAAAGATTATCCTAAAATATACTCCAATAGATGTTAAGTTTATCACTTGGTTTACATATACATTAAAAAATAGCTATTTAAATTATATTGACATGAAAAAAAGAAAAGATAAAGATATTAAACAAGAATTATCTTTTGATAAATACCTCGACCCATATGCTTCACTCACTTTATATGATATTGTCGCCTCGAAAAATGATTCGAATAATGACTATATAAAAAATATTTCTAATGATATTTTAGAGTATATTAATAAAATATATAATGACAGAGACATCACAATATTCGCACTTCATAATTTAGAGCTATTTATATCGCATATAATAAACATACTCATGAATTATTTTAATATTAGCTATGAAGATTCTTGCCGTATCTGCGAAAATGCGAGAGCCACATATTTAAGCAAATATAATGAAATAATTAAATACCAAGATAGAATAACAAATATAAATATAAAAATCGAAGAATTAAAGTCAAAAAATAAATCGATAGAAAGCTTAGTTTATAAAAAAGAATGCTACAAAAATAGGCTTGATAATATCCGACTTGTTGTTCCATATTGCTTTTTATCGGGAGTATTTGAAGCATCAAAAAATATTATAACAAAAGTGATTAATAAAATAAAATTAGAATTAAAAAATAATTTCAATATAGATAATAAGGATTTGGCATGATGCATAAAAAGTACAAAAATGATATTTTATTATTTATTGAAAACAAAAAAACAAGCGATGAGTTTAAAGAAATATTAAAAACAGATACTAAATTACAAGAATATGTTTTGTCACTCAAGCTTGATATATCAAATATGGAAAATATTAAAGACTCTCCACTTCAAAAAAATATAATTAAAAGCAAAGCTAGAATAACAATAGAAAAAAAAGATGCTTTTCATATAACAGATATTTTCTTATTTACAAAACTATCGCTACTTGATGCTAGAAGTAATGAAAATAAAAATTTAGAAATATATACATTTAATAATATAGAAATACACGCGGGTATTAATGATGTTAAACTAATAGTCCACAAAATTAATAATAAATTAACAATAGAAAAAAATGATAAAATAATAACTAATATAAGTAAAACAAATAAATTATACTTTAAAGAATTAGAAAGCGGGTATTATAATATAATGCTTGATGATTATCAATGTTCGATAAATATAAATATAAAATAAAAATTAAACTAAGCTATCATCGTCGTCATTATCTTCGCAATTCTCAAAACTTTGAGAAGCAATTCTTTTATTAAATCTATTCATAGCAATAATTGGTGACTCAAGTAAAGAAACCTTGCATGACTCAACTACATCTTCAAATATAGCTCGCAACTTACAACGCTCTAACTTCAAAAAAGGTGATAAAACGAAATCACTAACATCATCGCCTTGAGGTGGACGTCCAATGCCTACTCTAATTCTTGTAAAATTATCGCTTTTTAATGATTGAGCTATACTCTTAACACCATTATGACCACCATCACTACCACCAACTTGCACTTTAAATGAACCTATAGGAATATTCATATCATCATATATAACAATAATATCTTCAACAGATATTTTCATAAAACTCGCCATGTAAAGAGCAGCCTCTCCTGACAAATTCATAAAAGTTAAGGGCTTAAGTAAAAGATAATCCATTTTACCATGCTTCCCCTTCCCAAAAACTGTTTTCTTTTTTCTTACATTTAAGTCAACATCAAGTTTTTTAGCAAGACGATCTAGTATCATATAGCCAACATTATGCCTGTGGCTTTTATATTGTTCTCCTGGATTACCAAGACCCATAACTAATTTCATCATATATTTATGCAGTTTCTTCTTTAGCGTCAGCCTCAACTTCTACTGCTGTAATAGTAACAACTGCTTTAGCATGATCGCCCATAGCTTCAACACCTTCAGCTAATACAATATCACTTACATGAAGACTATGTCCTAGTTCAAGAGCACTAACATCAATAATTGCTTCTTTTGGAATAGATCCTGGAAATGCTCTAATAGAAAGCTGATGCTCAATTTGTTCTAAAACACCTAGAGCTAAACGAACAGATTCTGGAGTTCCTGCTAAGTGAATAGGTACAACTGTTTTTATTTTTTTAGTTCTATCGATTTCATAAAAATCAATATGTCTTATAGTTCTTTTAATTCCATCAAGTTGATAGTCTTTAACTAAAACCTCTTTAGAACCCTCTCCCTCAATTTCAAGAGTAATAATTTCTTGTTTACCAGCACGAGAAAAAACTTTATTAAAAGCCTTCAAATCGACTGCCAATGAATGTTCATTACCACGACCATAAATAGTCGCTAATGCAAAACCATTCTTTTTTAAGTCTTTACCTGTGCTTTTTTGCTGTATATCTCTTTTAGTTGCTTTAATTGTATTCATAATTTTTCCTTCAAATAAATAGATTATCTATCAAAAATTGTACTTACAGAAAGTCCTCTATGTACATAGTGTATAGCGTCAGCGATTATAGACGAAACCGATAAAACCTCTATTTTACTACCTAACCTATTGGTGTCGGTAACGAGGGTATCTGTAACAAAAAGTTTATCTATAAGACTATCATTAATACGTTCATAAATATCATAAGAAAAAACAGGATGAGTAATAAAAATAAATATTTTATTCGCTCCCTTTTCTTTCAAAGCAACGGCGGCATTAATCAAAGTACCACCAGTATCTGCGATGTCGTCAATTATAACAACGTCTTTACCGCAAACATCTCCAATAATATTCATAACTTCACATTCATTAGCTCTATCTCTTCTTTTATCTATAATTGCTATATCAGAGTTTAGACTTTTAGCGAACCCACGAGC
Source organism: uncultured Spirochaetia bacterium (assembly GCA_947038115.1). GTDB lineage: Bacteria > Spirochaetota > Brachyspiria > Brachyspirales > Brachyspiraceae > CAMQVF01. The sequence continues at coordinate 33,891 of CAMQVF010000008.1, read as the reverse complement.
ACGAGCAACTCCACCGATATCGGGAGAAACTACAACCATATTATTCTTGTCTAACTCAGTAAGAGTCTCTATCCTATCTAAAAAAACATTACGAGCACGCATATGCACAATAGGAATGTCAAAAAATCCTTGAATCTGGTCGGCATGCAAATCTAGAGTCAAAAGCCTATCAAGCCCTGAGGCCGTCATAAGATTAGCTACCAACTTTGCCGAAATTGGAACACGAGGCTCATTTTTCCTATCTTGTCTACAATACCCATAATAAGGAACAACTGCTGTAATACGTCCAGCATCAGCCCTCTTCAAAGCATCTATTATACAAAATAATTCCATTAGATTTTCATTAGAAGGTTTCCCTGTAGGCTGTATAATGTAGGCATCTTTAGCACGTACAGACTCTTCAATCTGAACAAAAATCTCCTCATCTGCAAACCTACGAATATGCATATCTGCCAGTTTTACGCCAAGCCTATCTACTATCTTTTGAGATAAAGGGATATTAGCTGTTCCACTTAGTATAAGCATTTCTTGTTGACATCCATAATAAATTAAATCTAAAAACAAGTTGGGGTGGGAGGATTCGAACCCCCGAGTGATTGCACCAAAAGCAACTGTCTTACCGCTTGACGACACCCCAATAAAATAACAAACAGTACTGACACTAATAATATCAATACTTATCGATAGACAATAATACTATAATATATAAATAATTGCAAGCACTTTTATTTTAAATATAAAGATTACTTAAGTTCTTCAATAAAAATAAATTTTTTGCTTGAAAAAAAATGCTTTTAATGTAGTGTAAAATATAAAATAATTTTAAAGAGTTCAAGTATGTTCGACCTAGATGTTATAAATGCCTTTAGTAAAAGTGCTGTTTCCATATTAACAAAATCATGCCATATTAAAGTGAGAAGTGGAAAGATTAGAGTATTTGAAAATATTAACCATATAGGTGGAGTCATCGCATTTTTAGGAATTACTGGAACTCTAAACGGTAGAATTATACTTAATATGAAGAAAGAAACTTCATTTAAAGTTGCATCTGAACTAAACAATGAAACAATCGATACTCTTGACGACATTTATATAGCGACAATTAAAGAAGTTACAAATTTAATATCTGGAAGTGCTATCAATATTTTATCAAGAGAACATATCGACCTAAATATGACAACTCCCGCAATACTTATAAGTGAAAATTTATTTATGTTTGAAAAAAATGAAGATAAAATTTTATCAATATGCTACGATACAGACTACGGAAATATTCATCTACATATAATACTATTCAACTCTTAAAATATTATTTACTAGCATGAATATTATTTTTTCATTTTTCATTTTATCACTATTTTTAATTTATATAATTTATAAAATTGTCCAAAATATAAAACTTAAAAAAAAATCTAAAATATTTTTCGATAAATACTTTAACGAAGATAAATTATATTCTCTCACTGAAGTTTCAAATGCATTCAAACTTGACGAAAATCATTTCCATAGTTTAATTAAAACATTACAAACTTATAAATATTTTTCTTTTTTTAACAGAAGAGGTGTCGACATGATTAAAGATTATTACTCACAATATGAACTTAAATTTCTTATTAAAATTATATCAAAAAAACAAAACCTAAAAATATAAACGCTACTCTATTACAATACTTCCTTGCCTCAAAACTTTATCTTCAATACAACTAAATAATGTAGAAGCCTTTTTTTCTTGCAACATTCCAGCATTTATAATGAGATCAACTTTATTTTCATACATTTTAACAATCTCATCACCGTCTAATATAACACCATAATCGGTTGGGTTAGCAGAAGGAGCAACTATTGGTGGAGTTTTACTTAAAATATCATTAATAAAATTATTATCAGGAATTCTTAACGCTACAGTATCTTTCAAATATTTAAGTTCTTTTGTAAGAAGTTGATCTAAAGGCATTATGAATGTAACTTCTCCGGGCACATGCTTTAATATCTTTTCAGGTAATTTCATTTTACTAAAAAAATTACAATATTTTTGATCTTTTATGAGTATTAATAATGGTTTATCTTTTTCTCTTTCTTTTATTTTATATATTTTATTTATAGCTGTCATATTAAATGCATCGGCAAGCATACCATATACAGTATCAGTCGGAGCAATTACTACCCCACCAGCATTGATTACTTCGGCTGCTTTTTGTACTGCCAATTCAAAGTTTTCATCATTTAAATTTAAAACCATAATAATATACCTCTATATTTCTTACTTAATTCTTACGATCTAACTATCGTAGGATGCAAGAATACTGAACCAGCCCCACGTCTCCTCGCATTATTTAAAGCTATTTCTACAGCTAAAATCTCATTTTCTATTCCCTGTATGGCATATGTCGATTTATATCTTATTAAAACGATACCTGAAGTAATTGAAAATTTAATAACTATTCCATTATCAATTATCTCTTGCTTCGATACCAATCTTTTTATTTCATCAACTTTCTCTTCAAGTATATCTTCTCTCATTCTTTTAAAAGCCACTACAATTTCATTTTCTCTCAGAGTAGCTATCAAGTCTTCTTTACGAATAACTGTTTTCAATGTTTCTACAAACTGCTCTTCAATAGAATTAGCAATATCACGACCAAATTCATTTTTTAGTTTCTCCAAATAGTCTATAGAAAAACATGCTAAAATCATCGATTCCCCATGTCTCACATACTCATGGACAGACCTTTCCAATTGACTATAAAGTCCTTTTTTATTAAGAATTCCCATTCTCTCATCAATTTCAAGAGATTGTTCATATTTTTTGTTTAACTCATTAAGACTATTAGAAAATTTTAAGCTTTCTTCAGAAATATCTTTTATTTGAGTTTTTAAATTTTCTTTTTCTATTTCAAATTCATCTAAATTAACAATTAATTTTTTTATTTTCATAGCTGAATTAATTTTAACTATCAAGTCTACTTCTTCAAATGGTATAAGTAAAAGCCCATCAATGCCAGCATCTATAGCCTCATAGATATACTCTGATTTTTTGTATGGAGTGGATAATAAGACTATAGGTATAGTCGCTGTTCTCTCATCGTTTTTAAGCATACGAACCAGCTCTAAACCATTCCCTTGGTTAATATCAGCATCTATTAAAATAACGTCTATATTATTTTCAATTACCATAGATATTAATTGAGCCTTTAGTAATAATGATTGAACATTAAAACCTTTGGCTCTAAGAATTGAGGTAATTCTATTTAATAAATCTTCTTTATGTTCTACAATTAATATTTTTCCAATCATACTTCATATATTATATTTTTTTCAAAAAAAGTCTAGTATTTAACTTTATCAATATATCTTTATTCTAGTATAAATAAAGCTTATTGCAAAATATTCCTTTATATTATAATATCGTGTTTGAGGAGTACAGTCTTATGAACATCTTAAAAAGAGGCAAAGAAACTTTAATTTTAGAAAGTGAAAATCTTAAAACAATAGCAGACAATTTAGATTCTACATTTGTTAATGCTGTTGAAGTTTTATATAATACAAAAGGACGCATCATTACTAGTGGCGTTGGAAAAAGTGGACATATCGCAAGAAAAGCAGCATCTACTTTTGCATCAACTGGAACTCCTAGTTTTTTTGTCGATCCAACCGATTGTGTGCATGGTGATTTTGGAATGATTACAAAAGATGATTATGTAATTTTATATTCTAAAGGTGGAGAATCGAGAGAAATTATAGAAATAGTTAGCTGGCTTTGCAGGCAACATATAAATTACATTGCTATCACTGCCGATGAAAAATCGACCTTAGCAAAAAACGCTGAATTCGTTTTATCACTTCATATGATTGAAGAAGCATGCCCATTAAACTTAGCACCAACTGTAAGTACAACTGCATCAATAGCACTCTCGGATGCATTAGCTACTGGGTTAATGGATAGAAGAGGATTTAGAAAAGAAGACTTTGCTGTATATCATCCTGCTGGTAGTTTGGGAAAACAATTAGCAAAAGTTGACCGTATAATGCATAAGGATAATCTGCCAACTGTTTCATCAAACGATAATTTACATGATGTATTATTTAATATAATAGAGCATAAACTTGGGATGGCTATAGTTGTTGAAAATAATATTTTACAAGGTTTAATTGTCGATGGTGATTTGAAGCGACTTCTAATTGAATCTAATACTGATGTTTTGAAAATGCTTGCGAAAGATGTAATGAATAAAAAGCCATTAACTATAACTAAAGATACTCTCATCGGTGAGGCAATATCAATAATGGAAGGAAAAGTTACAGCCCTTGTCGTTGTGGAAAAATCTGAAAGTGGTGATGTTCCTATCGGTGTTTTACATATACATGATATCTTGAAATTTAAAGCTTTATAAAAATATTAACTTATTAAATTCCATTTGTTTTGTTTGATAAACTTAATAGCTTGGCTACTTTCTCTAGTATTTTTAAAATATAGTCCGACATTTTCTAGTGTTTCTATCTTTTCTAAAATATTAAAGTCTTCACTGCTAAATGTTCCAACGTCTGACAATATTAAATTTTTAAGATTTTTAGCAAGTAATAAAGGTTTTAAGTCATTAATTTTAGGTAAATTATAAAGATATAAAGTTTCTAAATCATTCATTAAATGCAAACCGGGGATTTCATCGATGTTAGCAATATTTTCAAGTACAATCTTTTTTAGTGTACGAATATCTTTTATTGATGAATACCCTGAAGTATTAGAACATTTTTTTAGATAAAGAGATTCTAATGTAGGCAATGCTCTATACATTGAATCAAGCCCCATTATGTTAGATGTAATTTTGAGTGTTTTAATTGACAAGTTCTTATTAAATGACCTAGCATTAAAGTCTGCTACTTGCAGAGTATTTAGGCAACTACAAGAAGACTCTATAAATGTTTGCTGCCTTAAAGACAAACCTACTTCTAGTGAAATTTTCTCTAGACTTAAAGATGTTCTTAATGGGTCTAATAATAATGCCCTAGACATCTCGCCATATATATCTATGTCCTCTAAGTCTTCTATCTCTGAAAGCATATCTAAAGATTCAATTGGACATCTCATACTACCTTGCATTCGTAGTCTTTTAACATTTGGTATATATTTTATTATCTCAAGACCGCATAAATTATCATTAGAACTGTTATAATTATCCGTTGACAAATCGACTTGAAATAAATTACTTTTAAGAATAGTATTTAATGCTTTAGCATTTTCTGTTGATATTCCATTAGTATTAATACTCAGTATTAAATCTTCTTGCAACTCTGCTAATTCAAGAATTTCGTCTGCGCTTAAATTTGATACTCTTATATTCTTCATGCAAATTAATCCTTAAAGTTTATAAAAAACAATGCTTATTGTTAAATGATTATATATAATAAACAAAATAAATCAATATTAAAAAGGAATTTAATAGTAATCTTAATCTCTTAAATATATTCTTATTAAAAAAATAAATAGTTTGATTATAATAATACATCCCTTGATATATTTCATACAATATATATAATATGAACAATCGTTTTATATAAAATTAGGTACTATTATGAAAAAACATATAGCTATATTGCTACTCGCAGTATTGTTTCTAACTTCATGCTCAAAGAATTATGTTGAACTTACACTCGGAAATGTAACTATTGACATACCCGATACATTTAAGCCAAACTTTATTGAGTTGCCAAAAAATGTACTTAATGTCATGCAATTTTATGAATCTTATGGAGAAGAGAATACTGAAGCACTTTTTAGTGTATTAAGATCAAGATATAAAAAGTCATACAGGAAAACTGTTACTATCGACTCGGTAGTTGATGGAATGATTAAAGATTTAGAAAAAAGCAAAACTACAAAAAACTTTAAACTTATATCAAAAAAACAAATTACAATAGGTGATATCGAGGGGTACATTGTAGAAACAGAATTTTATTACGGGCCTAATAAAACAAAGGGTAAATTTCTAGCATTATTAGGTGAAGACTTAATACAGATAATGAGCATATATAATTCAAGCAGTAAATCCGCTGAAAAAACTATAAATAAAATAATTAAATCGGCAAGAATTTCTGATGAAATTTAAAAGACAATATGAATTAAAAAAAGGTATCGATCTCACTCCGATGATAGATGTTGTTTTTAATTTGCTAATATTTTTTATGCTTGGAGCAACCTTAATAGATGCCCCACAATTAAAAATTAATTTGCCAAAGTCTAGCACCTCTGAAGGCTCAGACAAAAGTGAGTCTATAATAATTACAATTTCTAAAGATGATGGTGTTTATATAGGTACGGACAAAGTTGAAATTGAAAATATACCATCTAAATTAAAAATTCTGGCGCAAAATGAAGTTGCATTAGAAAAAGTGGTTCAAATTAGGGCTGATGAAGATGTAATAACTAAAACACTTATAAGTATAATAGACGATGTAAAAGAAGCTGGTTTTTCGAAATTAAACATAGCTACAGACAGTAAGTAATTTCCTTTGAAAGGTTTTTTATGAAAAGCGATGCATTGCTTAAAAATGATCTAACAGAAGGTACGCCTTGGAAAAAAATATTACGATTTGTAACAACTTTATTTCTTGGCAATATCATACAACAATTATATAGCACGGTTGACGCAATAGTTGCAGGTAAATTCATAGGCACACAAGCACTAGCGGCAGTCGGTGCGAACATGCCAATATTACAAGTTTCTCTAGCTCTATTTTTTGGAATAGCTATGGGTGCTAGTATATTAATTTCTCAAAACTTTGGTGCTAAAAATTCTGCCGAACTACGACATGTCATCGATACGTTTATGATATTTGTATATATTACATCATTATTTTTTACTGGGCTAGGTTTAGTTTTCGCAAAAACATTGCATTTATTTTTACAAACTCCAGCAAATATTCTAGAACATTCTCTTAGTTACTTGCATATACTTTTATTTGGCATGATAGCACTATTTGGATATAATGCAGTTTCTGCTGCTCTTCGTGGTGTCGGCGATACTAGAACTCCACTAATATTACTTGTAATTTCATCAATATTAAATATATTTTTAGATTTATTATTTGTAATTGTATTCCATATGAATGTTGAAGGACTAGCATTAGCTACCATAATTTCACAGGCGGTGGCTTTTATATTTGGAATAATTTATATAAATAAAAAACATACCATAATAGGAATACATTTTAGAAGCTCAAAATTTCGACTAAGAGTGCTTAAAGATATAGTAAGAATTGGACTTCCTTCAGGCATACAAGCTAGCTTTTTAGCTTTGGGAGCATTTGCAATTCAATCATTGGTAAACTCATTTGGTTTTGTTGTTATTGCTGGAGTTAATGCGGCAGCTCGTGTTGAAATGTTTGCTGTACTCATTGCACAAAATTTTGGAATGACATTGGCTACATTTATAGGTCAAAATGTTGGTGCTAATAAATGGGATAGAGTTGAAATTGGTGTGCGGTCATCTTTAATAATGGCTTCGTTATTATCGGCCATAGCTAGTATTATAATTTTAATATTCAGTAAACCTATTCTATCACTATTCACAAATGATGCTGAAGTAATCGCAGTTGGAACTAGATACCTTCTTATAGTAGCTCCTTTTTATATAATTACAGGATATCTCTTCACACTTATAGGCGGTATAAGAGGTGCTGGTGCAACATTTGTTCCTATGCTTATTGGTGCTTTTGGGCAAGTTTTTTTACGAATACCGTTAGCTTATCTTTTTACATACTGGCTTAAAACTCCTGATGGCATTTATATGGCGATACCATTATCTTGGATAAGTGGAACTATCTTAGGCACAATTTATTATAAAAGCGGAAAATGGAAAAATCATGTTAGAATAAAACAATTGAATAAAGAAGATCTATAAATTATAAAACAAAAGCGAATAAGTTTTTATACCTATTCGCTTTATTTTTTTATATTCTATTAAATCATTGAACCTTTGAATACTTCCGATTTACTCTCTTCATCTTTTAACTCATAATCTTTAAGAGGTATTTTATTTCTTATAGCTGAATAAACAACAGGTATAATTATAAGAGTAAAAACTGTAGCGAGACTAAGTCCACCCAAAACAGATAATGCCAGTGGTTTATAAAACTCACTACCACTTCCGATTCCTAATGCCATAGGTAAAAGACCAAATATCGTTGTAAGTGAAGTCATCATAACAGGACGCATTCTTCTTGGGCCTGCTTCGATAGCTGCTGCATCTGGTTTCATTTTAGTCCCATACTTTCCAAGCATGAGTTGATTCATATAATCGATTAAGACTATACCATTATTTATTACAATGCCCACGAGTATAATTACTCCCACCCCGCTATAAACACTTAAAGTTTCATTTCCAATAAACAAAGCGATTAATGCCCCAGCCATACCAAATGGCAATGAAAGTGAAATTACAAGAGGAGCAATTAGAGATTCAAACTGGCTTGCCATAATCGCATACACCAAAACTATTGCTAAAATAAGTGCTTGAATAAGTTGACCCGCTGCTTCTTGCATATCTTCATACGAACCAGCATAGTTGATAAAGTAATCATTTGGAATATAAACTTCCTCATCAATTTTGTTTTGAATGTCAACAATTACATCATTTATCGCACGCCCATAAGTTGATGCTGAAATTTTAAGAAGCCTTTTATTATCTTTTCTATCGATAGCAGTAGGTCCAAAATCTTTTTCAATGCTAGCTATTGCTGAAAGAGGAACCATTCCAAAAGGCGTTGGTATCATCATTCTTTCAACATCTTCAATATTGAGTCTGTCTTTATCATCTAGTCGAACAAAAACATCAATGTCAGTTCCAGAACCTTTCGGCGTCATTCTTGTAGCATCTGTTCCTGCGAAAGCTGTCTCTACGGCTGCTGCAACTGTAGAAATATTAATACCCATTTTCGAAGCCAAGTCTCTATTTATTCTTATTAAAAGCTCAGGGTTAGCATCTTCACGAGTAATTCTAGCTGAACGCACACCATCAATTGGCTCGATAGTCGCTAAAATTTTATTAGCTATATCTTGTGCTCTCTCTAAATCATCACCCACAATTTCGATACTAATATTTCCACTTTCTCCACCACGTCCACCACCCATAGACTGACTGACTGCATAAACACCTGTTTTACCCGGGTAGTTTTCAACAATCTTTCTTACTTCTTCTACATAAACATTTATATCTTCACGGCCTTTATCTCTATCTATAAGCTGCACACGCACACCAGCTCTATGTGAATTCCCCCCCGACATAACCGTAGTCTGAATTCTGTCAAGTTTATCGCCTAATGCCAAAGTAATATCTTTCTCCATTCTTAAAGCAAATAAATCTGTCTGCTCCATACGAGTTCCAACTGGCATTCTAATATAAGCCTGAAATTGACCTTCATCTGTTTCAGGAAAACCTTCTTTGCCTATGAATGTAACACCAATTGCTATAATAGCTACAACAATACCGAGGCTAATAATAGTTACTTTCTTTTTATTTTGCATCGATTTTTTTAAGATACCAGTATAAAAATTATCGACCTTAGAAAGAAAACCACTTGTAACTTTTGTAACTGGCTTCATAAAGAAAATAATCTCACCACTCGAAATCATTCTAGCACTTAAAGTTGGCACAATAGTTAATGCTGTAAATAAAGAAGCAAGCATCGAAATAACTACTGTCAGACATAAATCTCTAAACATTTCACCAGTTTGACCTTCTACAAATAAAAACGGTGCGAATACCGCAACTGTAGTAAAAGTTGAAGCTGAAATTGCTAATGCGACATCGGCTGTACCTTGAACTGCTGCTGTATATTTTCCTTTACCAGTTTGCCTATAATAAAATATATTTTCAAGCACAACTATGGAGTTATCAACCATCATTCCAATACCTAAAGTAAGCCCTGATAATGATACCATATTTAATGTGATATCAGAAAAATACATTAATATAAATGTAGATATAATTGAAATAGGAATTGAAATACCAATAATACCTACCGTTTTAAAATTAGATAGATAAACCAAAAGAATTATCATAGCAAATAAACCACCCTGCCAAGCAACAGAAATAACATTTCCTATGGCAGCATTAACTTCATCAGCACTATTAAAAACAATTTGATATTCAACACCTTGAGGCAGCCTTAAATTCTCTAACTGCTCCTCAATTTGTGCAGCAACTTTAACTGTATTTTGACCAGCCTCTTTATTGATATCCATAATAACAGCAGGTGAGCCATTAACACGAACTATACTTGTCTCTGTATCATAACCTTCGTATACATTTGCGACATCTCTAAGTTTTATTGGGACACTATTTTCAATCGATATAACAACATTTTGTATATCATCAATACTTTCAAATTCTCCCAAAGTCCTCAAAGTATATTTATAAATTCCTTCATAACTATTTCCACCAGCGACATTCTTATTTTCTACAGATAAAATTCTTACTATATCATTTATACTTAATCCATAAGCTTGAAGTCTATTTAAAGATATATCAACCATTACTTGACTTTCAAGCCCTCCCTCTAAAACAGCACGAGCAACACCCGGAACTTGCTCAATTTTTCCTGAAACTGTATTATCAGCAAGGTCATAAAGTGCAGCCAAGTTGTCTGATCCATAAAGAGATACCGTCATAATTGGAATATCATCAGTAGAAAATTTATATATAATAGGGCTATCAATATCATCAGGTAATGCCGATATAACTCTGTCTAATGCCTCACGCACATCAACTGTTATTGAATCTAAATCGATACCCCATTCAAATTCAAGCCTCACAGAAGATGCTCCTTCTGACGAACTAGAAGTTATAGATTTTATATTTCCAACTGTAGAAACAGCACCTTCAATTATACGAGTAACAGAGCTTTCAACCTCTTCAGGGCCTGCTCCTTCATACTCAGTCCATATACTAATCATTGGAATTTCTAAACTAGGTAAAAAGTCTATGGCTAGTCTTGATAAACTGATAAAACCCATTATTGATATTGCTATAACCATCATAAACACAGTTACAGGCTTTTTTACTACCAAATCTATAAAACTATACATATATTATTTCCTTCTAAGCCTATCTAATTATTAACTTGATTTTTAGTTAGTTCATTTGTAGAATTTGTATCTTCAATCTTTATATATTCTGACAAAGAACTATCATTTCTAATAGGATTCAAAAGTGATCCTTCTTTCAAAAACTCACGACCAAACATTACAATCTCTTCGCCATCTTCAATACCACCACTTATAGCAATTCTATCTCTCGACGGGAACAAAATATCAATTTCTCTAACACTTGCCTTATAAACTTTCTTCTTGTCCTCTTCATCTTTTTTAGAAGTATCAACAGCGACATCCGCCAAATTAGGATTATCTTCGACTACAACATAAACATAAGACTTTCCATCTTCGCCAAGAAATATCGAACTATTTGGAATAACTAAAACATTATCAGCCGAGTTCATAAGAATAGAAACATCTGAAAACATACCCGGTAAAAGTGCCCCATCACTATTATCAATTTCACCCTTAACCATTAAAGTTCTCGTATTTGTATTTACAGAGAAATCTCTTTTTGTTATCGTTGCCTCTATTTCTTTACCCGGAGCTGATGAAACACTTATAAATATTTTCTGCCCCAAGGCTATTCTCGATACTTGTCTTTCAGGCACTTGAATTTGTACTTCTAAATTATTAATATCAGCGACTTTTGCTAGAGGTTGACCAGCAGTAACTGATGCCCCTAATGTTGTATATGTCGTTGTTACATAACCTGCAATTGGTGTTCTAACTGTGGCATAAGCATAATTAGCACCTATTACAAACCTGTCTACCAATGCTATAGTTTCACCACGTCTGACAAGCTGACCTTCATATTTTTTTATGGCAGCAACTTTTCCCGGAACATCAGATGATATCTCAACCTCTTTTGTAGATTTAATTTCAGCAGAAAGTTCTAGATATTCTTGCAAACTCTGCCTAATTGGTGCTCCAACTAAAACACTTATAGCTGACGTTCTTTCTCTATCATCTGCTTTGTTTTTATTACAAGATATAAATATTAAAGAAAATAATAAAACTATTATTAAATTAATTTTTTGTGACGGTATAGCAAACATTAAAAGTCTCCTTTGCTACCAAGCAACTTCATTATCTGAAGAGTACTTGAATAGTAATCAAATATTGATTGTATATATGAAATCTGTGCGTTAAGATAAGTAACTTCCGCATCATTAACTTCCACTTGTGAAATTGTACCACCCAAGTATTGCCTTTGTGCTTGTTGATAAGCGTACTCAGCTGTTGTGGCATTTTCAGCTTGCGAAAGAAGCATTAAAGATTGCGATCTTGAAGTTGCGATTAAATCTCTACTTATAACTTCTATTGCATCCCTAAGTTTATCATAACTAATTTTTGTCTTTTCAAATATCAATTCACTTTCTTCCGCAATCTTCGCTGATGATGAAAACGGTAATAAACTATCAAGTGAGTAAGATAAAGTTACACCGACATTAAAACCGGGCTCCCATTCTCTTGACATGCTTGAAGTTGTATTTGGAAAAGCTCCTGAATAATTAATATTATCATTAAGAGATATATTAGCCCCAGCAAAAGCACTCACTGTTGGCCAAAAGTAAGCTTGAGCTATTTTTTTATTATATTCAAGCATTTGTATATTATCTTCTAAATTTCTTAAATCTATATTATTTTCCATAATAATATCAAGCAATTCATCATAAACAATACTTGGAATTATTATATTTGTAGCAGAATATAAATCTCCATTAAGAACGACATTTATAGGTTCATCTTCTAACCCGATTGAACGCATCAGTTCTACTTTTATTGTATTGTACTGATTACTTAATTGCACTAAACGAGGCTTTGTATTCTCAAATTGAACCTTAGCATTCAAATACTCATATTCAGAAACTATTCCATTTCGATATTGAATATATGTAAACACCATACGATTACTTAATGCTAATTGAGATTTCTCAAATACTATAAAAGTTTCTCTGGAAAAAAGAGCATTATAAAAATCTAACTTTGTATTTATAACAGCATCTTTTAAAACTTCGTCATATATTTCTTTAAACATAGAAAAATTAATAGCCTGTCTTTTGTCAGCATTCCAATTTCTTAGACCATTAAAAATAACTTTTGATAGGTCAGCTTGTGCCGACCATAAATCAGAACTAGAATTTAAACCGTCATTAATTTCTCGGCTATCTGTATAATTAAAAGATCCACCAATTGAAAGACTTGGCATGAGTAGTTCAGAAAAAGCTCTGTCTTTTTGAACATTAGCAATCTCAAGATCATACTCTGCTTCTTTAATAGTTTTATCATTTTCTAAAGTTAATTGTATAGCTTGTTCTAGGGTAATAACTTTAACAACATTAGTTGTAAACTTGTTATCCATAGCATTTGTTAAAGCCCACTCATCTTCAAAATCTTGAGCGTTAATAGAAAAGCAAACTATAAAAAATAGAATTAAAGTTTTAAGAAAATACATATAAGAGATATAGTGCCTTTTTTTGATTAATAGTTTAGACGTTTTCATACATTAAAAGTTCCCGATATAAAATTTTTATTTACAATACTTAAGTATAATATCTTCAGTTATTCCAAGCCCTCTAAAAATAATAATTTTGATATTGCTTAGTTTCGATATAACCAAATCTCTACTTTCATTATGATATCTCATTCTCATATAAATAAAACTACCTAGTGATGAAAATATATAATCTGCTATAACTTTAGCGTCCACCGTATTTTTACCAGTACTCTCTAAAATTTGAGATATTAAAACACTTACCTCAGTGATAATTTTATCTGTAATTTGTGTGCAGTATAAACTAAGCTCATCACTACAATCATCTATAAACATAGACTGCCAGATTAAACTATTATTTAATACATCTTCTAAGATAATTCGTTGAACAACTTCATCAAACAAAGAATCTAATGCTTGATAAGGATCCTCAATTCTATTCAAAAGATTTGTAATTCTATTTAAATTTTCATACATTGATAATAATAATGTATAATAAAACAAATCAGCCTTATTACCAAAGTGCCTGTAAATTGTGCCCTTGCCAATACCAACTCTACTTGCTATCGATTCCACATTCGTAGCATGAAATCCAACTTTTTCAAATTCTTCACGAGCAATAGTTAGAATAAGCATTTCTTGGTCTGTTAGACTTTCAACTTTGAGCAATTTTTTCATAAAGAATTTCTTTTATAACCGATTAAAATACGGACCCGTCCGTTCTGATAAAGATTATATATTAATCGGCAAAATGTCAATTAATTTTTATAAAAAGTGATATTAAGTTGCACTATTAAAATAAATCAATATATAAATTTAAAAAAATAAAAAATAAATTAAAAAGTATGTTATAATAGTTAAAAGCAATTAATAAAAAATTAGGAAAATAGACAATGAGAAAAACAAAAATTATAGCAACAATAGGACCAAGATGGTCAGATGAGAATACAATAACTAATATTATAAAAGAAGGTGCTGATGTCTGTCGTCTAAACTTTTCTTTTGGAACTCATGATGAACACTTTCAATACATTTATACTATAAGAAAATGTTCTCAAAAACTAGGAAAAACTGTTGCAATTTTGGCAGACTTACAAGGTCCTAAAATAAGAATAGGAAAACTTAAAGAGCCTAGAAAAATTGTCGCAGGTGATATTATAAGATTAAGTGGTGACGAAATAAATGACGATGGCGATATAATTCCTACAACGCATTCAAATATAGCTACTGATGTAAAAAAAGATTCTATGCTTTTAATCGCTGATGGAACTATACAATTAATAGTTGAAAGTGCAGACATCGAAGCTAAAATTGTAACATGTAAAACAATAACAGGTGGTACAATCTTAAGTAGCAAAGGAATTAATTTACCAGGCACTCATGTAACAACTGAAGTGCTAACAGAAAAAGATGTGTCAGATGCATTATTTGCAGCTGAAAATGGTGCTAATTATTTGGGAATGAGTTTTGTAAGAACTGCTGATGATGTTATCAAACTTCGAGCTATATTGAAAAAAAATGGTTATGAAAAAGTTGGGATAATATCTAAGATTGAAAATACTCAAGCATTAGATAATTTAGAAGGTATCATCATGGAGTCGGATGGTGTAATGGTTGCACGTGGCGACTTGGGTGTTGAGATTCCTTTTGGATTAGTCCCTACAAAACAAAAACAAATATTAAAATTAGCTAATAAACTTGATAAAATAAGTATCATCGCTACTCAAATGCTTGAAAGTATGACAAAAAGTCCAATACCTTCTCGAGCAGAAGCTAGTGATGTAGCCAATGCGGTACTAGATGAAACCGATGTTGTTATGATGTCAGGCGAAACTGCTTATGGTGATTACCCTATTGAGGCTGTAAAAGCTATGGTTAGTATTATAGAGAACACAGAGAATGCTTATTTAAAAGATACATTTTCTCCCCCTGAACATACTCTCAGTATAACAAGAGCGATATCTGACAGTACGGCTCACCTTTCTTATATAATGGATCATAAAGTTATTATAGTATTATCTCGTTCAGGAAAAATGGTTAAGGCATTATCTAAAAGAAGACCAAAAACACCTATAATATTTTTATCTTCTTACCTAGAAGATTGTGCATCTCTTGCGATATGTCATAATGTGCATACAATAAATACTCCAAAAGATTTAAATTTTAGTGAAGCTATCAGCCATAGTGGACAAATTGATTTACTAGAAAAAGAGCTTATAGAGCGTGGGTTTGTTGAACATAATGATACTGCTTTTGTTGTTAGTGGTAGTCAGTGGCAAGGTAGATGGCAAGAAAATACTATTAGAATTGTTACTATTCACTAGTTGACTCTTATTGAAAGAAAAGGTATAATTTATACTTATGGATAAATCTACAAAAAATATTGGGCTTTCTATATCGAATATTGATATACCATCAAAATTCTTTTTAGCTCCAATGGCTGGATATACTGATCATGTTTTTAGATCGCTTTGTCGTGATTTCGGTGCGGGGCTTTTAGTTACTGAACTTGTGAGCGTTGCCGCACTATCTAGAAAAATATCAAGAACATACAGATATATGCAATATCAAGAAAAAGAAAAACCATTATCATTGCAGTTATTTGGTGATAATGAAGATGAATATAAAAAATCTATAGAAGAGAATGACTTATCTTTTTATTCTTTTATCGATATCAATATGGGATGCCCCACAAAAAAAGTTGTAAAAAATGGCGGTGGTTCAGCATTATTGACTGATACAGATAAAATGATTTCTATTCTTAAGGCTGCTAAAAGTGCATCTAAAATTCCAGTTTCGGTAAAAATAAGACTCGGTTACAGCCGTGGCGAAGGTGGATATATTGAAAGAGCTTTGGCATTAAAAGAAGAGGGATGTGCCTTCATTTCTGTTCATGGGCGTTATGCTACCGATATGTATCGAGGCACTGCCGACTGGGATTCTATCGCTGAAATAAAACAAGCATTGGGTGATTTTATCGTCATTGGTAATGGAGATATAAAAACTAAAGAAGAGGCTTTAAAAGCATTTGAAACATCAAAAGTAGATGGCATCATGGTTGGACGTGCGGCGGTGGGTTGCCCTTGGATATTTCAAGAATTAAACAGCATATTTGATGAATCAATTAATTACAAAAAAATTTCTATTAGAGACTTAACAATAAAACATTTAAAAGGATGTGCCGAACTCTATGGAGAAACTTCTGGCGTGCACTTCATGCGTAAATTTGTTATGAAATATTTGGGTTATACAGACCTTGATAAAAATAAAAAAGTTGAATTCATGCAGTGTGAGTCTATAAATGATGTTATAAAATTACTGGATAAATTTAATATTAATTAATTTTTAAAAATAAAATGGGTGATATAATTCATAAAAAATTAAACCACCCACTTTTATATTAAACCTATAATTATCTATACTATTGTAGGCTTTCTCCTAATTCTGTTTCAACAACTTCTACTAAAACAGCATCTTTAATCCATTTATCAAACATCGCCATTTTATCATACATAACAACATCTTCTTCGATAAATTTAATTTCTTCTCTAATTCTAGCATAAACTTTCGAAGTACATTTTCCAAGTTTTGAACTATCTCTAAAACCAATAGCCTGACTTGCAGTAAATGTTTCTAAAGCAATAACTTTTTGAACATTATCTAAAACCCATCTGCATTTTCTCGCAGCGGTAGTACCCATGCTGACATGATCTTCCTGATTAGCAGAAGATGTAATTGAATCGACACTCGCAGGATGAGCCAAAACTTTATTCTCTGAAACCATTGAAGCCGCCGCATACTGAACAATCATAAATCCAGAATGCAAACCACCATTAGGTGATAAAAAAGCTGGTAAATCATTTAATTGATGATTAACAAGCCTCTCAAGTCTTCTTTCTGAAATATTAGCAAGTTCTGCAAGTGCTATAGCTAGAAAGTCCATAACCAATGCTATCGGCTGACCATGAAAGTTTCCTGCTGAAATAACTTCATCTTCATCAGGAAAAATTAACGGATTATCAGTTGCAGCATTAATTTCACGTTCAACAACACTGTAAACATACTCGATAGAATCTCTACTAGCACCATGAACTTGAGATATACACCTTAATGAATAAGCATCTTGAACTCTAAGCTCGCCTTGCTTTGTTATAAGACCACTACCTTCAACCAATTTTTTCATATTTAAAGCAGTTTTTATCTGCCCACTATGTCCTCTAACCTCATGAACTTTACTGTCAAAAGCATCGATAATACCTTGTAAAGCTTCCATTGAAAGTGAAGACGAAATATCTGCCGATTTCAAAACATTGACAGAATCATAAAGACATAATGCACTGATAGCTGTCATAACTTGAGTTCCGTTTATTAGTGACAAGCCTTCTTTTGAAGTCAAAACAATTGGAGTGATACCTGCTTTTTTCATTGCATCAAGACCACTCATTCTTTCACCATTATAATAAGCTTCACCCAAACCAATCATTACTAAAACCATCATCGACAAAGGTGCTAAATCGCCACTTGCACCAAGAGAACCTTTTTCATATATTATAGGAACAACATTCTTATTAATCATATCAACCAAAGTTTGCATAGTTGATAATCGAATGCCTGAATTACCCTTTGCAAGAGCATTAACTCGCATTGCCATAATCGCACGAACTGTCTCTATCGACAGTGGCTCACCCATTCCACATGCATGGCTTATAATTAAATTTCTTTGTAATGCCTCAGTGTCGTCTTTACCAATATGTACATCAGAGAATTTACCAAATCCAGTAGTTATTCCATATACAACTTTATTAGCATCAACTAATTTTTTTACATACATCTGAGCCTTATTCACCCTTTCCTTAGCATCCTCACATATAGAAACAGGGTAATTATTTCTAGCAATATTAACTATACTTTTTATAGTCAAACTTCTTCCATCAATAGATACTTTATTCATAAAAATCCTCTAATCTAAAATATTTTTAATTTTCAAAAGCTAACTCGTTAATTCTATAATAATTAAAGAATTAATGATATAATCCAACCTGCCAAAAATATAGGAATATTGTAATGTAAGAAAGTAGGCACACAAGTATCCCAAATGTGATTATGTTGCTTGTCAGCATTAAGTCCTGCTGTAGGCCCTAATGTAGAGTCAGAAGCTGGAGAACCCGCATCCCCTAAAGCACCAGCAGCAGCAATTAGTATAATTATCGCAGCTGTTGAAAAACCTAACTCCATACCTAATGGAACATAAATTGTTGCTAAAATAGGTATAGTTCCAAATGATGAACCGATTCCCATAGTAACAAGAAGACCTACAAAAAGCATTGCAAAAGATGCTACCGCTTTATTTCCACCAACCATACTTATAACATCTTGAACTAATAATGATACCGCACCAGTCTCTCTTATTACTGCACCATAACCTGAAGCAACAAGCATAACAAATGCTATAAAACCCATAAGACCAATACCGCCAGCAACACCACTATCGATATCACTAAACTTAATTGTTCTAGTAATAGCTAAAAACATTATAGCCATTAATGCACCTAAAGGGAGAGAACCAAAAACAAGTTGAACTCCAAAAGCTATGACAGCAGCAACCATTGTAAAATAATGATCTCTAGTGAAGTGATCGCCAACTTCTTCAGCATTTCCACCAGATATATCTACGTCTTTATATTCACGTGGTTTTCTATATGAAATAAATATAGCAACAAGTAAACCTACAATCATAGATACACCAATCAGCCATGTAACAGATGAAGTATCTTTAAGAGTAATATTTAATCCATTATCGCCTAATGATCGAACTATAATATTATGAAAGATAAGACCAAAACCTACAGGTAAAGATATATACGGAGCTTTAAGACCAAATGTCAGCGCACAAGCAACTCCACGTCTATCAATTTTTTCTTTATTCATAACATAAAGAAGAGGTGGTATTAATATAGGGATAAATGAAATGTGAATAGGAACTAAGTTTTGAGACATACAAGCTATACCAGCAAGCATAATCAATAATAAAGCTCTTTTTCCTGTTATAACTCTAGCGATTTTTTTTGCGAGAACTGCCGCAAGTCCTGTTTGACTTATAAAAATAGCAAAAGTACCAAGCATAATATAGCTTAATGCAGTTTCAGCATTCCCACCCATCCCACCAATTAAAGTAGGAAGTACGTCACCAAGCGGCATACCCGAAGCTACTCCACCAACCAAAGCAGCTATAAGTAAAGAAAATAAAACATTCAGATTTAATAAACAAAGAACTATCATAGTAACAACTGATAACACAACTGGGTTTAATAAAAACATATAATCTCCTCTTCATTCTAAAAAATTACGTTCCTATATAAATAGTATAGAGAATAAATTCCTATTGTCAAATTTAATTATAATTTAACTTGACATAAATAATAGAAAATGTAGAATGACTCCATTGATAAAGCATGAAAAACAAAAATAAATACAAAAAATACGTAGAAAAGAAAGAACCCTCTTTTTCTATATTTCTAGATAAAATATTTAAATTTCTATCCCATAAAATATATTTTATGTTTGTCCCACATTCTAATAAAAAAACAAAATCAATCTCAATACCAATATATGCATTAATTATACTAATTGTTATAGTTTTATCGAGCATGATGTCTGCTTTTGTTATACTCACAGAAAACACAGTGCTTGCAAGCAAAACAAAAATTCTTCAAGGTAGTCATGAAGAACAACTTGAGGAAATTAAAAATCTTGAAATAACGGCTAAAAGAATTATAGAAGCTGATGGGTCTATGACATCACTAACAAATATTCTTAAACGTGGTGGAATTAAGACTTCAGATATTTTTGTAAATACAAATACTAATACTGGAATAGTCGAACAAATAGAAAATAAAGCAAAAGAGCTTGAAAAAAGTAAAGAATTAATAAATCAATTAAATTCAAGAATTACTGCAAGAACAAAAACAATGAATAGCATTCCGTCAATACTCCCTGTTACAGGACAAAATGTTATTATATCACGCCCATTTCAGGAAGGCATTTTACTTCCTAAATCGATAGAAATCGAAACAATTTCTGGAACTGATGTACGAGCTACAGCTACAGGTAAAATTTCAAAAATAAAGTTCATAAAAAATAAAGGTTTTGAAGTTACAATAGAACATGCTTTTGCACTTAAAACAAAATATATGGGGCTTGCTACAATAAATTATACTGTTGGAAAAACTATAGAAAAAGGAAATACAATAGGAAAATCTAGACACTCAGCATTTGAATATGAAGTTCAAGTTGCTTCTCAGTTTGTAGATCCTATTTTAATAACATCATTCAACTATGAATAATAATAATAATGATTACGCAAAATATATTTCGCTTGGAATGGAATTTGGTGTAACTGTTTTATCATTCACATTCGCAGGTATATTTTTAGATAAGAAATTAGGCACTACACCACTTTTTAGTATTCTAGGCGTATTTATAGGATTTATTTCCGGCATGGTCTTATTATTTAAGATAGCAAAAAAATTTGATAAAATGTCTGAAGATAATAAAAAGAAAAATAATAAAAATGATAAAGAGAGTAATAAATGAAACAAATTATTAATAGTTTACTCGATACAGATTTATATAAATTTACAATGCAACAATCGGCCATTAGGCAGTTTTCCGATGTTTGGGTTAAATATGTATTTACATCAAGAAATCCGCTTGAGTGGAATAAAACATTATATGATGAGCTTTTGAATCAAATAGATAATTTTTGCAGTTTATCTTTTAATACTAACGAGTTGGAATATTTAGCGTCATTAAGATTTATAAAAAGAGATTATATTGAATTCTTAAAACTATATCGCCCATTAAGGGAGCATGTTAAAGTTCAATTAATAGATAATAAACTAGACTTACAAATTGAAGGCCCATGGTATCAAACCATTTTATGGGAGATTCCAATACTCGCAATGATAAGCGAGATATACTATGACTATATTATAAAAAGAGATAATATTGCAAAAGAAGTATATGCTCAAGGGAAGAATAATTTACTTTCAAAAATTAATGATAAATTATTAAAAACATGTGATAAATATGATGATTTTATGTTTTCCGAATTTGGAACTAGAAGAAGATTTTCATTTGATTGGCATAGTGAAGCTGTTGAAATATTAAAATCTAAATCTCCTAACAATTCTCTTATAGGTACTAGTAATGTATATTTAGCAAAAAAATATGACCTCTTAGCCGTTGGAACAAATGCCCATGAATATTATCAAGTTGGTCAAGCTTTATCAGGCGTACAACTTGGAGAAAGTCAAAAATATATGCTTCAAGCTTGGATTAATGAATATAGAGGCGATTTAGGTATTGCCCTTTCTGACACATTAGGCACTAAGAAATTCTTAAAAGATTTTGACATCTATTTTGCTAAATTATATGATGGCGTAAGGCATGACTCGGGGGATCCAATTAAATGGGGTAATATAATAATCGATCATTATAAGTCGATGAGAATTGATCCTAAAACTAAAATTTTATTATTTAGTGATAGCCTTGACTTTGATAAAGCATTAGATATCCACTCTGCATTTAGCGGAAAAACTAATGTTACATTTGGAATAGGCACATATTTAATGAATGACTTTAAACCTATTCTCTCTCCATTAAATATTGTTATGAAACTACAATCAGTCAATGGAAGACCAGTAGCCAAAATATCGGATGATGAAGGTAAAACTATTTGCGAAGATGAAGATTTTTTACACTATCTTAAAAAAGTTAGTAATGAGTAAATATTTAATTTTATGTTTTATAATAATTTTTATTGCTTCATGTGCAAATGATTATTCAGAAAATAAAAGTTCTATAAAAGAAATTGAGCCCAATTCTAGAATAGAATATGCTCAGTTTATTGACAAATCATCCACGATAAATGCCACAATTAGCAATACTGAAGATGTCTCAGATGTCGATTACTATATGATAAATTCTGATAATTCATTATTTATATCTTTTAATTTTAATGCTAAAAGTAAAAAAGATGATGTAATAATAGAAATAATAGAAGATAAAAAAGTAATAGCTACTTTAAAAAGTGAGTATATTAAAAACTATTTCGGGAATATTTCATCACCAATCTATAAATTAAAAGAAAATTCTAGCTATCATATTTCCATAAAATCATCTAATAATAAAGATTTATCATTAGAATATAGCATTAAATTTAATTTTTATAATGATTTAATAGAAAATAAAGAAATAGAAAATAATAATTTTTTTAGCACTGCACAAAAAATCATAAATTTTGATAATATTTACAAGGGTAACTTTATAAAATATTCGGATATAATATATATTGACGAAGCTATAAAAACTAATTTAGACTCGAATAATATTATAGATATCGACATATTCAAAATAGAAAATACAACAGATATAGACTCAAATATAAAAATCGAATTAAAATATAAACAGAATGCGAGAATTTTATTATTCGATGAAAATTATTTACTTAAAACTCAATCTAAATATAATATAAAAAGCACATGGAGCAAAAATGAAACTTTATATATAGTACTTCTGCTTGAAGATGAGAAATACAATGATTCGTATGAATATAGTATTTCGTATGAGCTTTATTAAAGGTGACAGCAGACTCGGTGTGGAACAAGACTACTGCCATATAAAATCACTTCACATTATACAATCATGATGTAAACCCTATATATGAATATATACATTGTAATTAAATACTGCAAACAAATGACTATATTAGTATAGATGCATTAAAAGAAATTGTCAATAGATAAAAGTAAAATTTTTTATATACAAAATAAAACCCTTGACAATAAATAAAAAAAGATTATAGTTAGGACTCTGCTTTGCACGTGAATGCGATTACATTCTTGCACCAATATAACTTACCTTTTTGGGATCTTGCATATGAATGTTAATGATAGGCTCGCCGTTTACGGTTTAGAGAAATCAAGGTCACATTCTGAGAGAGCCCCCCTGATTTAACAGTCGGGTGCACCTATGTCGCTTGCGGCAAAGCGGATTTTTTTATCTCTACGAATGTTGAATTTATTTTTCGTCTGTAGTTTTCAAAACACTGATGAATGCATCTTGTGGGATTGCTACACTACCAATATTTTTCATTCGCTTTTTACCTTCTTTCTGTTTTTCAAGAAGTTTACGCTTTCTTGTAATATCACCACCATAACATTTAGCAGTAACATTTTTACGTAATGCAGCAATATTTTCACGAGCAATAATACGATTGCCAATAGCAGCCTGAATTGGTATTTGAAACATATGTCTTGGAATTAAAGTTTTAAGTTTTTCAATTATCTGACGTCCACGCATTTCAGAATTCGATCGATGCGCCATAAAAGATAATGCGTCAACGCTATCACCATGAACGATAATATCAATTTTATCAATTTTACTTTCTCTAAAATCTAAAAAATCATAATCAAATGAAGCATATCCACGTGACACTGATTTAAGTTTATCATAAAAATCATAAACAACTTCGATAAGCGGCATTTCAAAACGAATTTCAGCACGTTTATCATCTATGTATGTAAGTGAAGTTTGAAGCCCTCTACGTTCAATACAAAGAGATATAATATTACCCAAATACTCGGAAGGCACAATGATTAGCGCATTAATATAAGGTTCATAAGCTTTCGCAATATTTTGTGGTTCTGGGAAATCGGCAGGATTATCAAGCAGAATTTCTTCGCCACTAGTAAGAATTAATTTCACTTCAACCGATGGGCTTGTTATAACCAAATTTAAATTAAACTCTCTTTCTAGTCTTTCTTGAACAATCTCTAAGTGAAGAAGTCCTAGAAAACCACATCTATATCCAAAGCCCAAAGCTATCGATCTTTCAGCTTGATAAGCAAGTGAAGCATCATTCAATTTTAATTTTTCTAATGCCTTTTGCAAAGCGACATAGTCCTCATCTTCAGCAGGAAAAATACCCGCAAAAACCATAGGTAAAACTTCTTTATAACCATCTAGTGCTTCAAGTGATGGATTATTTGAAAGAGTAATAGTGTCTCCAGTTCGCACATCAGATATATTTTTAATACCAGCAACGATATATCCAACATCGCCACTTCTAAGTTCTTTTACTGGTTTAAGTCCTAAAAGTAAAGTTCCACATTCTTCAACATCATGTTCAGCACCAGTCTTCATAAATAAAATTTTATCGCCTTTTTTCACAGTGCCATCAAAAACACGAGCTATAATTATTGCACCTCTAAATGGATCATAATATGAATCAAATATCAAAGCCCTTGTAGCCAAACTTGAATTATCCTTTGGTGGAGGAATCAACCTTATAACAGCTTCAAGCACGTCAGCAATACCAATATTATTTTTACCACTAGCAAGAACTATATCATTAGGATCTACAGCAAATTCCTTTTCCATTTGTGCCCTAGTCCCCTCGACATCGGCTGCTGGTAGATCAATTTTATTTATTACAGGTACAATCTCTAAATTATTTTCAAATGCCAGATAAAAATTAGCTATAGTCTGTGCCTCAACACCCTGTGCAGCATCAACTAATAGCACAGCACCTTCGCAAGCAGCGAGAGACCTTGAGACCTCATAATTAAAATCGACATGACCCGGTGTATCAATTAAGTTTAATGTATATGTTATTCCATCTTTAGCTGTGTATGAAAGCCTAACTGCTTGGCTTTTAATTGTTATTCCACGTTCTCTTTCAATATCCATATTATCAAGAACTTGGTTTTTCATGTCTCTATTTGAAATTGCACTAGTATGTTCTATTATTCTATCTGCTAGTGTACTCTTTCCATGATCAACATGTGCTATGATTGAAAAGTTTCTGATATATTTTGCATTATACATTTATTAATCCAGTGATAATTTTATCTAATCCATTTTATATATAAAAGACAATTTTTGCAAATATTCATACAAGTAATATATTTTTATTCTAAATTTGATAATATATTTAATGTCTCTTCTTCTACATGCTTTCTATTTATAGCCTCAAAATAGTTTGTGTCGCCAAAGTCTGCTTTTTGTTCAAATGCTACTCGAACATATGGAGAGAACCCTCTACCCGCAGTATAGTTTTCATCACTTAATTTATTTTTTCTATTATTCTTAAAGTATTTTTCTAGTTCTTTTAATTTAGTAAAAAATGCAAGCATATCATCTCTTTCCTTAGGTGAAATAACTAAAGAGCCAGCAAAAAATGTTATATCCTTTTTGCCATAACTACCAAATAAATATATTCCATTTAACTTTGGTAAATTACTATTCCACATTGGACTAACAGATGTTCCTTTGCTATATTTTATTTCAATAGGAACTATATAGTTATCTGTAATTATCAAAAAATCTGGATAGTTTTGACTTCCATATGGGGTTCTAAAAAAAGACTTAGGTAATATAATATTTTTATCATAAGTATTCTTAAAGAATTCATCACTTTCTTTTGCTAAAATATTCTTTTTTATCGACTTAATAAAATTATCATATTCTCTAGAGTCTAATTTACTATAACCATTCTTCCTAAGAATATCTTCGAATCTATCCTCAAAGTCTATTCCTTTACTAGATTTTAATAAAGAATCCTTATTATGGGCTATATACTCAAATATTTTTTTCATAAAGTTTTATATACTCCTTAATAACATCATGCTTGCCAAACCCAAGAATTATAGTATTATTTTTAGCCAATTTTTCGAAATCTATTTTTTTCAACCTAGCCAAAATCTTTTTATTTTTAGCCTTAAAAAATGCCCATTGTATTTTTGTATTCAAATCTTTTTCATCTGTTATTTTTGTATTATAGTCATAAAATCCTTGACGAGGTACGGCAAAATCCCACTTATATGTTTCTTTATCAAAAAATTTTAATGCTTCTTTTGTATTATTATATTGAAATATTTCGAAATCTTTATGAGTTATTTCAGGCCGATTTAGTATTCTAATATCTTCATCTCCAGTATCAATTCTAGTCCATATTTGAAATACGCATCTAATTTTATAATCTTTATCATCCACTAAAAAACTATTTTCATCCAAATCGTCTTGATGAATAAGTTTAAAACTAGAATTTAATTTAGATTGAGCAGAATATTTTTTAAATTGATTTGGAAGAATAAAAGCAATATGACTAGAAAATTCAGCAGATTTGTTGAAAAAATCTATGGCCTTTTTTGCCCTACTACCAAATGGAGGATTTCCTATTGTAATTATATTTTCATATTCAGAAAAATATTGCAGTATATTCTCATGTCTCAAAAAATCTAATTTTAATATATTTTCATTTTTTGGATTTATATCAAAACCTATTTTTTTACCTTCTATAATATTTAAAAAACTTCCAGAACCAGCACTTGGTTCAACCCAAAAAGTTTTGGTATTTATAAAGTCTTTTAGTATCTTTTTTACAATATTGTAGCACTCTAATGCCACAGCAGGCTTAGTATAAAACATATCAAGAGCTTGATTTTTAATTGCTATATTTGAACTTCCAGAAGAATCTTCAGTCATTAATTTCTCACTACACATTTATTAATCCCATCATAATTTACTCTAAAGCATTCTACATAAAAAAGCTATTTTGTAAAGAAAATATTTAGTTTAAAAATACTTGCTTTTTATAGCAAACTTAAATAAAATGCACTCTGATTAAATTAATATCGGAGCTTTTATGGACTTAAATAAATATATAAGAGATGTTGTTGATTATCCAAAGAAAGGAATAATCTTTAAAGATTTAACTCCTCTTTGGAAAGATAAAGACGCTTTTCATCAAGCAGTAGTTTTGATGGCTGAAAAAGTTAAACATGAAGATATTGACTTAATTGTTGGTGCTGAAAGCAGAGGATTTTTAATCGGTGCTGCATTAGCATTTTATATGGGCAAAGGATTTATTACAGTAAGAAAACCAAATAAATTGCCATGTAAAACTATATCAGCCGAGTACGAATTAGAATACGGAAAAAATATACTTTATATGCATGAAGATGCAATAAAACAAGGCGATAAAGTCTTGATAGTCGACGACCTAATTGCTACAGGCGGTACAGCCGTTGCGATGATAGACATGACTAAAAGATTAGGTGGCGAAATTATCGGTAGTGCTTTTGTCGTTGAGCTTGCCTTCTTAAATGGTAGACAAGCTATTAGTGATTACCCAGTGCATTCATTATTAACTTACTAAAAAATAATTAGAACTTATTAATTTTATCAATTAAAAATTCTATAACTTTATTCGCCTCTATTTTTATAGGGGCGTTATCTTTTTCAAAAAACAAAAACGCATTATTATTTGTCGCAGCAATTCCAAAGTCGGCATGCTTAGCCTCGCCAGGTCCATTAACAATACAACCCATAACCGCTATTTTAATATTCTTCTTTATATTTAAAGTTAGTCTCTCAACCTCGCTTGCTATATAATCAATATCTGATGTTGTACGTCCACAAGTCGGGCATGATATTATTTCAATTGAAGGCTCTTTACTTATTTCTAAAAATTTTAATAGCTTTTTTCCTGCTAAAACTTCTTCGACAGGGTTGCCAGTTATAGAATATCTTAGCGTATCGCCTATTCCATTTAACAGTAAATATGACAATGCTGAAGTAGATTTAATTAGCGAGCTTTTGAGTGTGCCAGCCTCTGTAACTCCTAAGTGAAGTGGGTAATTATATTTTTCTCTAAAGAGTTCATTAACTTTAATTGTTGTTAATATGTCAGATGCTTTAAGTGAAACTTTTATATCTGTAAAGCCTAAATCTTCCATAAGTGTTATATGTTCAGAAGCACTTGCAAGCATATTCTCGGCAGTTGGATGGCTATATTTAGTTGTGTCCAAACTTCCACCATTCACACCCACACGAATTGGTATTTTTCTATCCTTAGCTTCGTTGATAACAATTTTCACATTTTCTTTATTTCGTATATTACCTGGGTTCAGTCGTAAGGCGTCAATTCCACTTTCCATACTTTTTAATGCTAGTTTATGATCAAAATGTATGTCAGCAATTAATGGTACAGAAACCTGTGCTTTAATAGCCTTAATTGCAATGGCAGCATCTTCATCCAAAACCGCTAGACGTACAATATCGACGCCTGCATTTTCAAGCTCTTTTATTTGGGCTACAGTAGCAGAAATATTTTTAGTATCCGTATTTGTCATCGACTGAATACTAATTCTATTTCCACCACCGATTAATATATTCCCAATTTTTATAACAGTAGTTTCTTTTTTCATATTCAATTAAAATTTAAACAATTGAGATATATCATTTATAGTTATCAAAATAGCCAAAGTTATTAAAAATAAAGCTCCAACCGTTTGGATTTTGACTAATATTTTTTCTTTAATAGGCTTTCCTCTGATAAGCTCAATAAATGAAATTACTATCATTCCGCCGTCAACCACTGGAAGAGGAAGAAGGTTCATGAAAAATAAAACTAAACTAATAGTCGCTGTAAAAGATAGAATAGTTCTAAATCTATATTCAATATCGCTACCGACCACTTGAGAAGTTAATTGTAATATTCTTACAGGGCCACCCAAATTCTCACGTAATGAAAGTTTACCTGTGAATAATAAAGCTAAACCATCAAAATATGATTTCAAATATTCCCCTGACCGCACAAAAGCAACACCAATTGATGCTGGAAAAGGAGTGCCAGGAATACTCTCAACCGACATAGGCTCTGATAAAAACTCGACACCTAAAGATCCAAATGTATTGTCTCCTATTGTTGTCGGGCTTGGGATGGCTTCTCTTGTCATAGTTGTACCGTCTCTTAATATAGTTAGCACTATTTTCTGTGAGGCACTATCCATAATTATTGGTCGAAACTCAGCTATATTATTTACAGCCACATCATTTATAGCAATAATCTCATCATTAACTTCTAACGATGCTTCAGATGCCGAAGAATTGTCAGCAACTCTTTTTATCTTTAAGCCTTCACCAAAGTAAAGTCCTAAACTTTTTTCGCCACTAATACCTTTAAGCATTTCTGAAGAAGGTATAGAAACAGTAACATCATTTCCATTTCTAAGAACTACAATATCAAGGTTTTCTGTTTTAGACAAAGTTGATAAATCTTGAATATAATTATAAAAATCACTATCCGATTTTATAGCAACACCATTAACCGACTTCATTGTATCACCCGACTTAAGCCCATATTCATAAGCAACTGTCGTACCCGGTTTGAATTGCAAATATCTACCATCAGTAAAAACACCAATAACAGGTGAATAAATAGATTTTGCAAATGGCATCGAAACCAAAATAGTTAAAAGAATTATTGCAAAAATAAAATTAAAAAGAGGGCCCGCGAAATATACCCATATTCTTTTTAATGGAGCTAGTAGTAAAAAATTATCTTTACCGCCAGATTTATCATCAGGGCTCTCTCCTTTAAATTTACAATATCCACCAAAAGGTATTATTGAAATTTTAAATAAAATACCCTTAATTTCTTTTTTTACTATAGTAGGTCCAAACCCTATAGAAAATGCTTCAGCTTTCATACCAACAGAAAGACCTGCTAGTAGATGCCCCATCTCATGAACAAAAACCAATATACCTAATAAAAAAATTGCCGCTATCCAGCTCACAATTAGACTCCATATTTTAAATTTAAACTCGCATAGTATAAAAACTATAACTGCTTATAAACTATAACCGTTGGTATTATTATATTGTAAAGATTATTTATTGCAAATTTAATTAAATAATTTATAGATAAAATTAAGAACTTATAAAATTAATTAATTATGCTTGACAAAAGCTAAATATTAAATAGACTTAATAGCATAAGAGTTTTTAGACATTATACAGATTTTGAAAGGAAACAGGTGAGATTCCTGTGCGAGCCCGTCACCGTAATCGGTAGCGAACACATTGTACTTTTATTTTTACTATATTAATAAAAGTGACCATTGCTCTAAAAAGAGTGAGAAGGTAATGTTAGTAGATAGCCGTAGCCGGGATACTAGATAAATCTATTTCTAAAATAATACATCTCTCGGGAGCAGAGGTTTTATACTACTTTTACTACTAAAATTGTTTAGATAGTGCAGGTAGAAACTTTTTATACTCCCCTATTTGTATGCATTTTTAAAAAGGGGATTTAGATGAGAGTTAAGATTTTAGCATGTGCTTATTTACTTATCACAATTTCGTGCTTATACGCACAAGAAAATACAAATTTTAATGAAACAGAAACTATTCGTATTAGGGCTAAACGAGAAATCTTTGACCCAAAAAAAACATCCTTAAATACAACTATTATCACAGAAGATGAGATTAAAGCCACTGGTGCAAATAATGTAGCTGAAGTATTAAAATATACTTCAGGTCTTGTCATACGTGATAGCGTAAGTACCCAAGTATCTCAAATAAGAGGTAACAGATATGAGCAGACATTAGTATTAGTTAATGGACGAAGACAATCTTCTGCACAAAACCTTTTTCATGATTTATCACAATATAATGTTGCTGATATTGAACGTATTGAAATAATAAAAGGAGCTGCAGCCACTCGCTATGGAGCGAATGCTTCGGGTGGAGTTATAAACATTATAACAAAGGATAGAGTATCAGATAATGATATGGGTTTTGGTATTGAGGCTGGTATACATTATGGGTCTTATGGTAATATCATTGCGGATATACTAACAGATGTTTATTATGGCAAAGAAAATCAAGGTAATTTTTACATATCTGGTTTTATTGAAACTAATGCACGCAATTATAAAATATATGACGAAGCACTAGCCGAAACAGCAGGTGATGAAGTTAAAAATAATGAGATAATGCTTGCTAATGCTAGAATAGGAAATAGCTATCGCTTTAACGAACAAGGCGATATTTTACATACTTCATTTAATTACTTTTACGAAAATAGAAACTCATCGTTCTCTGATATAGCTAATGCTCATTTTGAATATAAAACGGATAAGTATACTGCTGATATTTCTTATGAACATTATTCTTTTGATCTATTTGATTTCTTTTTTAGTGCCTACACACTTTATCAAACTGTAGAAAATTCAGGAGAAACAGCTGCTATACATAATAGTTTTGACAACTTTACAACTGAGGCAAATTTCTCTATTGAACGGATAGACAATTTTGGGAATGGTATATTTATTTTTCAAAATGTAGCTGAAATTTTATATAGAAATGAATATTTTATTGCAGGAGAAGTAAAAAAAGGAACTAGCCTTGATGAAGGAAGTACAGTTAATAGAGATACAGTATCTATAGCGTATTTACCTTCGTTAGGTTTTTTTAATTATGAAAATAGCGAAGTATCAAGACTGACAATAACTCCAGGTATTCGTTTTGATGCCGTTTTCGATTCTTATAATCCTAAAAATGCCACAAGTGATAATAATACTTTTTATAAGCCCGCATATTCTATTGGAGGTATTTATACATTTGACAGAGAACGCAGATATTTAATTAAAGGTAATATAGCTACAGGCTATAGAAACCCAACATTTAATGAGCTATACCTTTTTGGAGCTAGTAGCAATCCTGATCTAAAAAAAGAGAACATCTTATTAGGTAGTGATATTGGTTTTATTATAACTCCAATAAATATGATTACACTTGAGGCTGCATATTTCACTTCAAAATATACAGATTATATAGTATACATTGGTAGTGGGGATGATTATGAAGTGGAAAATATAAGCGAATATATTTCTCAAGGTATCGATACTGCTTTATCGATAAATATTCCAATACAAGTGGCATTATCTAGTATATCACTTTCTGCAAACTACACATATCAATTTATGGCAGACGGAAAACAAATAGACAGTTCCGTTATTTTTAGAGCCCCGTTTATACCAGAACATGCAGTAAACGCTGTCCTTTCATACATATATGATGGAGACGTTAATGGCATATTTAGTGGTAGGCTTAATTTTTTAGCTAATTATACTTCACCATTATCAACAGATTATACCAGTGGTGCTTCTATAGATGGATATTACACATTCGATATTACAGCGAGTATGACATTTATCGAATATCTAACTATTGAGGGTGGGGTGAGAAATATATTAGATGCAAAATATAATATAGCCGAAGACTTTCCAGGGCCTGGGCGTGAATGGTATGTTGGCATCAGAGGGAAATTTTAGTATTATAGTAGAAACATCTACTTTTAGATAAAAAATATTATTTTATATAAGGGATATTGATTATGAAAAACTTAAAACTTTGCGCAAAAATTATGTTGGTAATGATTTTGACTATCTTTTTTACAAGTTGTATTCCACGCTTTACAGATCCTACCGACCCTAATGATGAATCTAGTAGCGGTGGTGGTGTATCTATTCCCATTGAAACAGATGCTACAAGACAAGAGGGGTATAGAAAACAATGGCTTATAAATACTGAAAATATAAATTCAGATAATCGTTATAGCGGTTTTGCCGACATTTGGGGTGATGGAAAAATGGCTTTAGATTTTTGGTTCAAAGATGGAAACTTATGGGATGCTTACTATGACGTCCCATCGGGATATGTGCTTCATAAATTACTCACAGATAAAGATAATGATACTGTAAATAAAACAACATTCATAGATGGCAACACCGCTATTATGTTCATGACTGGCTCGGCAAGCCCTAAGTTGTATGGAAATCTTTATATAGTTAGAATCGCTCATAATAAAATTTATAGAACAAAAAATGGTGCACGGGGATTTGGAAATCTAAATACTTGGGATGGGAAAACAATACCAAAAAATGCACTCAATTCTGATAATCTAGTTCTTATGGCAACTAGTAAAGTTCCTGATGTCGATATGCCTTTTGATACTACACCTGAGGCTCAAGAAAATTATCGAAAGCAGTGGATGGCAAACACAAAAAATATAACCAAAGTAGCTAATTATCAAACTAAGGATGTAGATATTAGCGGAGGTGGCTCATGGAGTGTGCCTGTATGGTTTAAAAATCATGATGAAATGCAATATGGTGGGGACAATACAATTTATAAATTAGTTACTGATAATGTCGCTAATAAAAAAGCAGCATTCATAGACGGTAATACAGCTATTATGTATTATTATGATGAATGGAATTTTAACGGTGCACATGAATCTCTTCATGTGTTTCAAATTAAAGATAATAAAATTTATAGAGCGAAGAGTCATACGGGGTTTGCAAAGATAGATGATTGGCAGGGCGAGACAATACCAAAAAGTGCACTTGATAATTTGGAGCTTTTTGCTGAAAAAAAATAAAATTGTAAGATA
>CAMQVF010000007.1 GCA_947038115.1 uncultured Spirochaetia bacterium | reverse complement strand
GATATAATAGCTACTAATGCAACTAAAAGCTTTAGTGATCTTCCTAAAGAATATAGTTTGGTTAGTACAGAGTTGCCAAATTATACTTTAGAGTTGGACTCTATTGTTACAAAATATGGCTCTTCTTTAGGGTTTGTTGAACTAGTAGAAAAGTGGACTATGGTTTCTTATAACAACTATGGAGCACCGAAGATTAAATTTGTTTATGATGAAAATCAAGAGGCTTTTGTTTTAGATACTGCTAATTCTAATTTAGATAAAACGACAGTCGATACTTCATTCACATTTAAATTGGGTGATGCTCCTAAAGATTTTACTATAAATTATAATAACGAGTCGGAGATTATATATACTGTGGAGTTTAAAGAACAAACTTCTACGTCAAGACGATATTAAAAAATATAAGCCTATCTTAATTGATAGGCTTTTTTATTGACAAATTCTTTTTTTTAAAATAGAATGATACTTGTAAGTTAATAAGCTCGGGTGGTGAAATTGGTAGACACAACAGCTTGAGGTGCTGTCGAGTAACATCGTGCTGGTTCAAGTCCAGTCTCGAGCAAATTATTTATTTGGTTTGAAAAAGTTTAGCCTTAATGCATTACTAAGAACTGATACAGAACTTAAACTCATAGCAAGGCTAGCAAGAATAGGGTTTAGTAAAAAGTCTCCTCCAAGAATTACTTGGAAAATATCTCCCACTCGGGTGTTCATTAAACTATCTCTAAATATAAATAAAAGTCCAGCAGCAACTGGTATCCCTAAGATATTATAACAAAATGCCCAAAATAAGTTTTGTTTAATATTAGCCATTGTCGCATGACTAAGCCTTATCGCATTGACAACATCATAAGTATTCGACTTAACCAAAACAATATCCGCACTTTCGATGGCAACATCTGTTCCACTTCCGATTGCAATACCAACATTTGATTGACTAAGTGCAGGTGCATCATTTATTCCGTCTCCAACCATTGCGACATTAAAACCTTTTTCTTGTAGTTTTTTAACTTCATTTGATTTATCTTGTGGTAAAACTTCAGCAAATACGATATCGATTCCAAGTTCTTTAGCCACACTATTAGCTGTTTTAGAATTGTCGCCTGTAATCATGGCTGTTTTTATATTCATCGCATGTAGCTTTTTTATTGTCTCGATACTTTCTGTTTTTATTGTGTCTCTGCAAGCTATTAATCCTAATGACTTATTATTTTCAGCAACAAATATCATAGTTTTTCCTTCGTCTGATAAACTATTAATGTCGCTTTCTAAATGATTTATATCGATATTATTTTCTCTCATCAGTCTAGCACTGCCGATTAAAATATTATTATTATTAATCATACATTTTAGTCCAAAGCCAGAGATTGATTCAAAGTTATCTGCTTTAAGTGGAGAAATATTTTTTTCTTTTGCATGTTTTATTATAGATAATGCCAATGGATGTTCACTCATTTTTTCAGCACCAAATGCAATTTCTATTATATGTTTTTTATCGTCTGATATTATATCGGTGATAGAAGGTTCTCCCTTTGTGAGAGTACCAGTTTTATCGAACATTACAGTATTAACTTTATGTAATTGTTCTAAAGCAGTAGCATTCTTAAATAGAACACCAATTTCAGCACCCTTTCCAGTTCCAACCATAATTGCTGTCGGTGTTGCAAGACCTAATGCACAAGGGCAAGCAATAACAAGAACAGATATAAAAATTGTTAAAGAAAATGTTAGACTAGCCCCTGATAAAAACCAAATGCCTGATGCTAGACAAGCTATGACAATAACAATAGGAACAAAATAAGAAGAAACAACATCGGCAATATGGGCTATTGGAGCTTTTGAACCTTGAGCATCCTCGACTAGTTTTATTATTTGTGATAGGATTGTGTCAGATCCAATTTTTGTAACCTTAAATTTAAAACTTCCCTGCTTGTTTATTGATGCACCAATGACTTTGTCTCCAACATTTTTATCAACTGGCATGCTCTCACCTGTAATCATCGACTCATCAATGCTACTGTAGCCTTCGATAATTTCACCGTCAATTGGTATTTTTTCGCCCGGGTGAACTATAACTATATCACCGATAATTATGTCAGATATTTCAATAATAATTTCTTGATTGTCACGTAGAACTTTTGCTTTTTTAGGAGATAATGCCATAAGTTTTTTTATAGCTTCGCCAGTTTTACCCTTACTTCTAGCTTCTAAAAATTTACCCAATTGTACAAGTGTTATTATTATAGCGGTTGTTTCAAAATAGGTGTTCATTGCATGATCAGCTTGTTTTGAATATATTAAATAAATGGCGTACAAGCTGTATATAAACGCAGCTGACGTGCCTATTGCGATAAGAGAGTCCATATTCGGCTGTCTTCGAAGAAGTGCTGGAAATCCTATTGCATAAAATTTATAACCTGAAATCATTACGGGAATACATAATATTAATGCGATTATCGCAAAATTCATTGGATTTTGAGTATGAGATATTATTTCAGGAAATGGCAGTTTTATGAATGGAATCATCGGTGCCATTGTAATATAGAAAAGTGGAATCGAAAATATCGAAGAAACAATCAGTCGTTTTTTTTGATTTTCAAATTCTTTTTTCTTTTTAACTTCTATGTCTTCTTTGTCAGAGACGATATTAAAACCAACTTTTTCCACTGCTTTTTGAATGTCTTCATAGTTTAATTTTTCATCTTCAAAGTCGATTAAAGCGGATTCTGTGGCTAAATTTACACTCGCCTTAATCATTCCATCAAGTTTATTTAAAGAACGCTCTAATGCGCTTGAGCAAGATGCACAAGTCATTCCAGATATTTTTATTTTTAAATTTTTCATATTGTTATTATTTTCCTTAAAAGAAATTGTTAGACTATTATAACAATATATTTATTTATTTCAAGTTGCTTTTTATATTAAATATACAACTTATTGATTGATAAATCTATTTGATGTAATTTCGTATTTGTTTAGTTTTACTATTAATATGCATGATATTAAAATACCAATTATAGAAACTATTAAAATTATATTTGGGCCAACTTTTTTCAAGTTTTCTTTAAGCCGTTTAATTTCTTCAATTTTTGCTTGGATATTTAAGTCGAGGCTACTTGCTTGAGTCATCTCGCCACTTCCAAGTAATTTAGCTTTTTCAAAACGAATTGAATTAAGCTCGCTTCTTGTTTGATTTATTTGTGAGTATAATTTTCTATTATTCATTATTTCTAAAAAAAATATCGAAGTACCCACGATGAATACCATCGACACAATAACTGAAAATACTATTATCATAAATCTTTTTTTTCTATAGCTTAGGTTCGAAACTTCATATGATTTTTTTTTAATATCTTTCACATGTTCTTTAATTTCAAATGACTCGGGTTGAGATATCAAAGCTTCTTCTATTGAAGATAAAAGTTGCTTCATCGATTTATAGTTTTCAGTTTTTTGATAGCTGATATATTTTTCATTTATTAAAGTTATTCTATCAGAAACTGTATATATTTTTTTTGGTACTTCTTTTTTTACTTCTTCGACTATTTCAATTTTTTTTATAGGTTCAGCATTTTGAATTTCTTCATCGACTAAATTATAATCTCTGCTCGATTTTAACATTTTTGATATTGTCGATTTTAAATCGATAGGATTATCTTCTAAATCTTTAATGTCTATATTTATGCCAAATGTAATATAAAACATATTTTTTATGTCTTCTATTCGGCTATTTTCACTTATTGTAAATGAAGAATTAATACTTTTTTTTGGACTTGCTATGTCGAGAATAGATGCCTCTTGATTTTTATACATATCAACATCTAATATATTTACTCTAAGTTTATAATCATTCTCAAACTTATCCAATAACTCTCTTATTGTCATTTTTATTGTAATTTTCATAAAGAGAACCTTTTCTAAGGCTATTTTTTATAATACTCGGTGTAGTGCTTTATTGCTTCATCGTAAATATTTTGCGATTTTAATATCATATCAATTATTACTCTAACAGCGCCAGAACCAGCGGCTTCAGAAAGTATTATATCAGCAGTTTTTTTTACAGCGTCATGAGCATCAGATGGACAAAAAGAAAGCCCAACATATTCCATAGGTGCTAAGTCAATCAAGTCATCACCGACATAAATAACTTCATCTTTATTAAGATTATATTTAGCCATAACCTCAATTAATGATTCCATTTTATACTCTTTGCCAATATATAAATCTTGAAATTTAGAAAATTTTTGAAATCTTTTTACAATAGCACTAGACTTGCTTCCAGTTATCACAGCGACATTAAGACCAAATTTTAATGCGACATAAATGCCCATTCCGTCTTTAGTGCTGAATACTTTATTTTCAATACCATTGTCATCGATAACAATAGAACCGTCAGTAAGTACGCCATCGACATCACAAACTAGTAATTTAATTTTTTTTAATTTTTTGGAATTCTTGAAATAGGATATTTTATTTTTTATAGTCATTATTTTAAGTGGGGCTTACAGGACTCGAACCTGCCCACCCAGTTTAGGAAACTAGTGCTCTATCCCGATGAGCTAAAGCCCCGACACCTTGTGTGTTGAAAATATGCGGAGAGTGTGGGAGTCGAACCCACAAGGGTTTAAGCCCGGCGGTTTTCAAGACCGCTGCCTTGCCAATTAGACTAACTCTCCGTTACAATATCTCAGTCATTCTATATTAAAAGAAAATAAATTTCAAGTGCTATAATGGATTATTTTTAAATATTTTTTTTCGTAGTGTTATAAGTCGTATAAAAAATTAATTCGGAGAGTGTGGGAGTCGAACCCACAAGGGTTTAAGCCCGGCGACTTTCCAAGCCGCTGCCTTACCATTGGACTAACTCTCCATTTTTGTGTTATAACTACTTTTTAATATTTTTCATAGCATTAACAAGCCCTACAAATAATGGATGAGGACGTGTTATTCTCGATTTTAATTCAGGATGAAATTGAACACCTATCATAAAAGGGTGGTTTTTAATTTCAGCAATTTCTACTATTGTGCTATTTTCTAAAGTTCCAGTGATTTCAAAACCTTTCGCTTCCATTTGTTCTTTATAGTCGCTATTAAATTCGAATCTATGTCTATGTCTTTCTGATATAATTTCTTTATTGTCATATGCTTTATAAGCGAGGCTATCTTTTTTTAGGACACATGGAAATTTTCCAAGTCGCATAGTGCCACCTTTAAGAATATGCTTTTTTTGTTCTTCCATTATTGTTATTATAGGATTAGTTGTGTTCTCATTAAATTCTACACTGTCAGCATCTTCAAGTCCCAAAACATTACGAGCAAACTCTATTGCCATAAGTTGCATTCCTAAACATACACCGAGCAATGGTATTTTATTTTCACGAGCAAATTTTATAGCATTTATTTTTCCAAGCACACCACGTTCGCCAAATCCGCCAGCGACGATTATGCCAGAACAACCAGCAAATTCTTCATCTAGATTTTCTCTTTCTAAACTCTCTGCTTGAATCCACTTTATTTCAACTTTTATATTATTAGGTATTGAAGCATGATTTAAAGCCTCGATATATGAGATATAAGCATCTTTCATTGCAACATATTTTCCTACCAATGCCACAGTAACTTTATTGTTGCTTAGATGAATTTCTTTTTGTTTTATTACTAAATCATTCCAGCTTGATAAATCGATAGGGCTTTCTTCAGTAATGTTTAAGTGTTTACATACAGCTTTTGATAGACCTTGGCTTTCAAGCATTAAAGGAACTTCATATATGCTTTGAGCGTCATAATTTTCAAAGACATTCTCTTTTTGAATATTACAAAATAATGCTATTTTTGATTTATGTTCATCCATCAAATGTTTACTTGTTCGACAAACGATGATATCTGGAACTATTCCTATTTGCATAAGTTCTTTTACACTATGTTGTGTTGGTTTTGTTTTTATTTCTTCTGATGAACTTATAAATGGAATTAAAGTTACATGAATATATAAAGTATTTTCATAGCCGATTTCTCTTCGCACTTGCCTAGTTGCCTCTAAAAATGGTAGCGATTCAATATCTCCGACAGTGCCTCCAATTTCAGTTATGACTATATCAGCACTAATACTTTCTTGAGCCCTATAAATATTTTCTTTTATTTCATTGGTTATATGTGGAATAACTTGAACAGTCTCCCCCAGATATTTACCAGCTCTTTCTTTATTTATAACACTTTGATATATTCTACCAGCAGTAACATTGCTGAATCTATTTAAATTTTCATCGATAAACCTTTCATAATGTCCTATGTCTAAGTCGGTTTCTGCACCGTCATCAGTAACAAAGACTTCACCATGTTGATAAGGACTCATAGTGCCTGGGTCAATATTAATATATGGATCAAATTTTTGTATCGTAACTTTTAATCCTTTTGACTTGAGAAGTATACCCAAAGAAGATGCCGTTATTCCCTTGCCAAGTCCAGACACAACTCCACCTGTCACAAATATGTATTTAGTTTTCATAGTTTTTAGAGCCTTATTTAAATAGAAAATTTTAACCATTTAATCATAAAATCATAAAAAACTCAATAGTTTCTTACTTTTAGAAGTATGTTTTTTGAAAATAAATTTGACAATCCTCTTTTCATAGCTATACTATTGTTTATCATGTTTTTATCCGATAATTATTTGGAAAATATAAAGTTTTACTCTAGCCAGGATTTAGATTCAGATATGCATGCTTTTATTAACTCTAATGTTAAAATTAAAATACCTAGTGATCAAATTTACGTAGAAAAGATATCAAGGTACTTTTTGAATTTTTTAAATATAAATTATTTTGAGAAGCATGAATCGGTGAGGATTGCATTTGAAGAGTCTTTAATAAATGCGATTGATCATGGTAATAATAATGATTCTGATAAAACAGTTCTTGTAGATATTGATATTAATAAAGATACTCTTAAAATAATAATTGAAAATGAGGGTGATGGTTTTGATTATACACTTGCAATGATGAAATTGACTGAATCACAAGATAATATTTTTCAAGGTTATGGACGGGGAATATTTTTAATTTCACTTTATACTGATAGTTTTTATTTTGAAAATGATGGCAAGCGTATTGTACTTATTAAAAATAGAGAAAGCGAAAAATAAAATTTAAGGCATAGTTAATTCTAGAATACTATTATGAGAAAAGCATATAATAAAATATTTTCAAGAGAAGATTTACAATCGGTAATAGAAAAAGAAAAGCAGTTGGGTAAAAAAATAGTATTTACTAATGGATGTTTCGATATACTTCATATTGGGCATGCACTATATTTATCGCAAGCTAGAGAGTTGGGTGATATTCTTATTGTAGCCATAAATAGTGATTCTTCTGTAAAAAAGCTTAAGGGTGAAAGCCGTCCAATTAATAATATAAATGATAGAATGCTTTTGATATCTTTTTTAGAGTCGGTTGACTATGTTACATCTTTTGAAGAAACCACTGCTATAAATACTATACAAATGATAGTGCCTCATTATTACGCTAAAGGTGGCGATGTTGTTTTAGAGAAAGTAGTTGAAAAAGAATGTGTCGAGTCGCTTGGAGGAGAGATAGTTATATTATCTTTATCTGAAGGATATTCGAGCACTAATATAATAAAAAAAATTGAGGGTTCGGATAAAAATTAATGTCTATATTATATGTCGCTGGTATTGATATCGGAAATAGATTGGATAATACATTTCGCTTGAAAGAAGAAATTATAAAAAGTGATTTTATTTTGGTGGAGAGTTTTAAAGAAGGCTCAAAGTTGCTTAAGTATTTTGAAGTAAAAAAAGAAATGTTTGAATTGAATGAGCATACAAAAGAAAATGAACTTCCTGAAATAATAAAAAAAATAAAAGATGCTAATAGTGTTGTATTAGTGAGTGATTGTGGAACAGCTCTTTTAGAAGACCCGGGTAGGGCATTAATAGAAAGTTGTTATTCTAGTAAAATTAAAGTAAAGACAATCCCCGGTGCTAGTTCTATAACATCGGCAATAATGCTCACTCCTTTTTCTATGCGTGAGTTTTATTATGCTGGGCTTTTGCCACGTAGTAGTAAAGAAAGGGAAGATAAATTATTTAAATTAAAAAAATTCAATATTCCAATAATTATACTTGATACTCCTTATAGGCTTACAAATGTTTTACAAGCTGCAGTCAAAATATTTGGTAAAGATAGAAATGCTATTTTAGCTTTGGATATAAGTACTGATGATGAAGAGACATGTGTTGAGGTGTTGTCGAATATTGAGAAAAATTATAGAGATGTGAAAAAGCGAGAGTTCGTTTTGATAATAGATTCAAGATAGCGATATTTTAATATATATTCTTCGTATGGGTAATATATAAAAGACGAATTATACACATTATAAATAAGTTTTGAAATTAAATTAAATTTTTCTTTGAAGTTAGCTTCTTTCGATTTTATTTTTTTAAATTCATTTTGAAATGATTTTCTTACTATTTTCATAAAAATTACTATTCTTAAAAATTCATTGAAAATCGAATTATGGGGCAATCTTAATTTTTTTATAATAAAAAAAGAAAAACTTAAAAAATAAAGAATATTTAATATTTTAAGAAAGTAATAAATACTGAAGTCGACACCTGTTTTGTCTAAGAGAATACCAAATATATTATAATATTCACCACGCAAAGTGATGCCTTGAAGTATTAAAACTGCTAAAAAGTATGGCATAATATATACCGCACGTTTTAGCGTTTTAATTAGTGATTTCGAAATAATTACATTAGCTAATACCAAACAAGGTAAAACTATTAGAGATATATTGAACGATAAAAAAAATAAATTTATAAAAATTATTATAGTAAATACTAAAATAACATATAGCATTTACTTACTAGCACGCTCAACATAACTATTGT
The DNA here is from genome assembly GCA_947038115.1 of uncultured Spirochaetia bacterium. Taxonomy (GTDB): domain Bacteria; phylum Spirochaetota; class Brachyspiria; order Brachyspirales; family Brachyspiraceae; genus CAMQVF01. Next base: position 40,691 of record CAMQVF010000007.1, on the reverse strand, counting down.
CACGAGTATCCACTTTAATTTTATCACCTATATTGATAAACAATGGAACATCAACTTTAAGTCCAGTTTCCATATCGGCTGCTTTAAGTGGATTGCCACTAGTGTCGCCTTTAAAACCAGGCTCTGTATATGTAACTTCTAAAACTATATGAATTGGAAACCTTACAGCACTAATTTCATCATTGATATATTGAAGGTCAACATCACAATTATCGAGAATATAAAATTTATCATTACCAAGCAAATTTTCATCAATTGATACTTGCTCATAATTATCTACTATCATAAAAATATAATTGTCGCCATCATGATAACTATATTTTGCTTTTTTATAAGAGATGTCAGCTTCATGAACACTTTCTGTCGATGAAAAACTTTTTTCGATAACATTACCTTTTTTCATGTTTTTCAGTTTTGTTCTGACATTAGCTTTTCTCTGTTGAGCTCTATGGAAACTTGCATCTAAAACCAAATAAGTCTCGCCGTCAATTACGATTGCATCGCCTTTTCTTAAATCATTTACGTCTAACATATAAATAAACCTCTATTAATTAATAAAATATTTTTAGCATGTTCATTCTATTTTATTTTATTTATTTTTTCAAGTTTTTTATTTTTCTAAGAAATGGGGCATCATAATGTGGCGAAATGTATTATATATTGACAATAAATACTTTCATAGTATAATCACTTTATGATGAGTACAATTATAAACGATTATACCCCGACAAATAGCGAGTCAAGCATTGCAAGTTTGAGCATAAAAGGCTCGATTTGCATATGTAATATTCCATCAATTTCTTCAATAATAAGTGAATTTATAAGTCAAAAAAAAATAACTATTATATTAGACTTTTCAGATACTCATTATGTGGAAAGTGTAGTTTGGTTTTTTCTGGTTGAGAAAAATAATGAACTTAAGCAATTGAGTGGCGACTTATTTATTTCAAAAGTAAATGGATTTGTAAAAAATGAATACATGCTTTTGGGTTTAGAAGAAAGCCTGCCTAATATAAACAACTTAGAAGATATATTAAATATATCGAAATGTATATTTTAATATAAAAAAGTCTATTTACATTTTCACTTTTTCAGATATAATATTTAAATATGAGTTTAGTTAAGAACATTATAAATCTATTATTTTACTTTTTAATATTTTTGGTAATTATATTTTTATTCTATATATTTCTATTTTTACGTCCAATTGATTATTTAACATCAGGCGATAGAAATTTATTGATAAATGATTTTTTACCTTTAGTAACAAGTTATTTTTATCCTGCTATATTAATTGCATCGACTATGACTGTTTTGTTTTTTGGTGCAATGAATAGTTCAAAAAGTAAAGTTATATCTATTATCGCAATATTTTTATTTTCCGTTTTAATGCTTGCATATCCTGCTTATATTATTTCGACAGAGGATGCATTTAAAGATAGCTTAGTTATCGATTCAAATGTTTTAACACAAACAAATTTGCCATTTTACATTGAGCCTAATAAAATTAACGATTACGCTGGGTATTCTATTTATGCTGGGGATAAAATTACTAAAAATACTTATTCAGGAGTTATAGTTTCAGATAATAAAGATGAGTATAATATGTATTTGTCTCAAACTGGGGTTATAGATAATGATGTTATTATACTAAGTGATTTTGATTCTGTAAATTATTCTGGTGATACTTCAAAAGATCAAAATTCTATAGAGCTTGTAATGTCTGATGATAAAAATATGAAGAATATTGTGACAGAGTATATTTTTAGTCTTAAGTCTTTATCGATACTTAATTCTCTTCTATATTTGTTTTCTTTTTCGTCATTAGGTTTTATGGGGCTTGGTTTGATTTTAATACTTTTATTTTTATTTTTGGTCAGTTGTTATTTTTTATCGATGTCATTATCTTCTCCCGTGCATCTTTATCATAATTTACTAACCACTATTATTTTGTATATTTTTATTAAAATAGGTATTAGTTTATGCATTAAATTATTTAATATTAATGCACAGTTGATAGTTGATTCTAATATAATTATTGTTTCTTTTATTATTATATTGGTGATTTTTTTGATAAATATTCTTGCTTTAATAATTAATAGAATATTTAGATTTTCTGAATTTTATCATAGGTAATATTAGCGGTTTAAACAATTTATGAATAGTTTTGTAATAAGAGAATTCTCTAATCTTGATATTAAAAAAAATAGTATATTAACAGTGGGTAAATTTGATGGCATACATAAAGGGCATCAAAAACTTTTAAGTTATGTGGCTAAAGAAGCTAAAAGAAATAACTTAATATCTATTGCTATTATATGTTCTCAAAATGTGACTAAATTATATAGTGAAGAGTCAAATATCGAATATATTAAATCTCTTGGAATAAACTATGTAATAGTTATTGACTTTTCAGAAAAATTCTATAAAATGGATTCAGACAGTTTTTTATCTTGCCTTGTAAAATACTATAATATGAGTTATATTGTAGTTGGTGAAGATTTTAAATTTGGTAGAAATAGAGAAGGGGATATAAATACTATTATAGACTACTCTAAGACTCATGATATTAAATGTAAAATAATGGGTTTTAGTAGATATAATGGCGACAAAATATCCACAACTAGTATAAAGAATTATCTAGCTAATGGTGATATGAAAACCGTATCTAAAATGCTTTCGAGGTTATACAGTATTTCAGGTATTGTAGAGACTGGAAAACAAATAGGTAGGACAATTGGATATCCGACTGCTAATCTTTATATGCCAGAGTATATGTTAATGCCTAAAGAAGGCGTTTATTATGGGTTAGTGAAAATAAAAAACTTTGATTCAAATTACACTCCTTCCAACGAGTTTGAAGCATTAGTTTTTGTGGGATCAAGTAATATAAACAAGGGTTTAAGGCTTGAGGCTCATATCCTTAATTTTGATGATGATTTATATGGGAAGGAGATTGAGGTTTTTCTTTTAAAATATAAAAGAGAAAATATTAAAATAGAGTCGATAGAACATCTTAAAACAATAATAAAAAAAGATGAATTAAATACTATAAAATTTTTCAAAAGGAGAAAAGTATGTCTATTAATGCAGAGGACAAATCAAAAATAGTTAAAACTTTCGGTAGGAATGAAAAAGATACAGGATCAACTGAAGTTCAAATAGCTTTACTTACAAATCGCATAAGTTATCTTACTGGGCATTTTAGAACGCACACTAAAGATAATCATTCAAGAAGAGGATTGTTAAGAATGGTTGCGACAAGACGTAAGCTTTTAAGTTATTTAAAAAATACTAATTTAGAGTCTTATAAGTCATTGATTCAAAGCCTCAATCTTAGAAAGTAGTAAGATAACAAAAATAGCATGGGACTTTACATGTTTTGCATTTGCAATATGGATTTGAATTAAGGAGCTGATATGATAACAGTGAAAACTACATTTTGTGGTGAAGAATTGATTTTAGAAACTGGATTACTTGCAAAGCAAGCACATGGTTCTGTTACACTACGTTTGAAAAATACTACTATACTAGCTACAGTTGTTGCTTCAAAAGAGCCTAAAATGGAAGCTGGTTTTTTCCCTTTGACTGTAAACTATAATGAGAAATATTATGCAGGTGGTAAAATACCTGGTGGTTTCTTAAAAAGAGAGGCTAAGCCTAAAGATAAAGAAGTTTTAATTTCAAGAATTATCGATAGGCCTATTCGTCCATTGTTTCCAGAAGGCTTTAGAAATGAGGTTCAAGTTGTGCCTACAGTTTTATCTGTAGATAGTGATATTCCAACTGATGCTTTAGCTTTAATTGCTTCTTCTGCTGCTCTTTGTATTTCATGGATTCCATTTGCAGGCCCTGTTGCTGCTGTAAGAATTGGATATAAAGACGGTGAGTATTTAATTAATCCTAAAAACTCTGAACTTGAAACTAGCGTTCTTGATATTATTGTTGCGGGTACTCGTGATTCGATACTCATGATTGAAGGTGAAGGAAAAGAGGTTGCAGAAGATATATTTATTGGTGCTATTGATTTGGCACATAAAGAAATGCAAAAGTATATCGATATGCAAGATGAATTAGTAAAACTTTGCGGGTCTGACAAATTAGAAATGCCTGTATATGAACTTGATAAAGATTTAGTTGCTAAGGTAACTGAATACGGAAAAGATAAAATATCTGCTGCTAATCAAAATGCTGATAAGACAAAAAGAAATGATAATATGGAGCAGGCATATAAAGAGATTACAGAATATTTTACTGATAAAATAGACGAGTCACTTGTTTCTCAAATGTATTCGATTTGTCATCTTGTTGAAGAAGAAGTTGTTCGTGAAGCAATAGTTATTCAAGGTATTCGTCCTGATGGAAGATCTTTAGATGAAGTTAGAAAACTTGATGCAAGAATTAATATTCTTCCTCGTGTTCATGGATCTGGGCTTTTTACTCGTGGACAAACTCAATGTCTATCTGTAATTACACTTGGTAGTGAGCGAGATGCACAAATTATGGATGATATTTACGGACGTGGCAATAAAACATTTATGCTTCATTATAATTTTCCTCCATATTCTGTTGGTGAAGTTGGTAGATATGGTGCTCCTGGTCGCCGTGAGATTGGTCATGGTAACTTGGCTGAGCGTTCGTTTAATGCTGTACTTCCTTGCAGAGCAGATTTTCCTTATACAATAAGAGTAGTAGCTGAGATTTTAGAAAGCAATGGTTCATCATCGATGGCTACAATTTGTGCTTCTACACTTTCACTTCTTTCAGCAGGTGTGCCAATTAAAGCATCTGTTGCTGGTATTGCTATGGGGCTTGCTACATATAAAGAAGGTTATAAAGTTCTTACTGATATTCAAGGTGTTGAAGATCATTTAGGCGATATGGACTTTAAAGTTGCTGGTACTCGTAATGGAATAACAGCATTTCAGTTGGATGTAAAACTTACTGGCATTCGTGTTGATATATTGAAAGAGGCTTTAGAACAAGCTAAAAAAGCAAGACTACATATTCTTGACACAATGGATGCAACTATTATTAATGCAAGTGATTTATCTGATGATGCTCCTAAGTTTAAGAGTATTCAAGTTAATCCTGATAAAATAAGAATATTAATAGGCCCTGGTGGAAAAAATATAAAATCTATTATCGAAGAAACTGGTAGTGATGTTGAAATAAGTGATAATGGAATTGTTAAAGTTTTCGCTCCAGATAATGATGCTATGTTAGCGACTATTGAGCGTATTAATGCATTTACAAAAGAACCTGAATTAGACGAAATATATGAGGGGCTTGTAAAAGATATTAAAGAATTTGGTGCATTTATAGAAGTACTTCCTGGAATTGAAGGGCTTTGTCATATATCTGAACTTGAATATAGCAGAGTTAACAATGTAGAAGAAGTATTAAATATTGGTGATAAGGTTCGAGTTAAGGTTATAAGTGCTGGTGGCGGAAAATATGGACTTAGTAGAAAAGCACTTTTAGAAAAACCTGAAGGATATGTCGAGAAACCTGCTTTTAATAAACCTAGAAATGATGGAAATAGAGATAGAAAAAGATTCTAATATTTTTTATTTAATATTTAAAATACCTTGAATTTTTTATGTATTCTAGTATACTTTGCGACAAGGTGTTTAAGTTTTCTTTTACACCTTAGCTAATTTTTATTATAGAAGGAGATAATTGTGAAACTCCCAAAAGTGAATGATTTAGGCTTTTTTGAGATTCGTCTTGAAAGTATAGGAGGGATGGGCGCTAATAGTGCGGGTAAAATGCTGGCTGATATTGGCGTTTTATATCAAGGCTATAATGGAGCCGCTTTCTCAAGCTATGGTTCTGAAAAGAAAGGCTCACCAGTTAAGGCTTTTGTACGACTATGTGATTCAGGTACTCAAGTCAAGGTGAACTCGATTATTGAAGAACCTCATGTTCTTGCAGTGTTCCATATGAACTTGCTTAAGAACCCAATGACTTTGATGGGTGTTAAAGATGACGCTGTTGTTATTTTTAATACTAGCATGACACCTGAAGAGGCTCGTGATTTTGCTTGCCTTCATGGTGGTACAGTTGTTTGTATTGATGCTATAAAAATAGCTAGTGAGGAAAAACTTCCTGCTACAAACACAGTTATGATGGGTGCGATGGTTAAGCATTTAGATTTCTTAGATAAGACTTTCTTTGAGAAAAAAATCGAAGAACAGTTTAGAAGTAAGCCAGACGTTATTGAATCTAATGTCAGAGCTTTTAGACGTGGTTATGATGAGTGTTCTAGCAAAGTATTTGCTGCTGACTCTAAGTATCCTTATATTCCTTTCAAAAAACCAAATCCAGTATACGGCAAAAAAAATCAACCGGTTGGTGGTTATATTTCTGCTGCTGGAAACAGTGTAGTTAAAGATTTAACTGTTACTCGTGTTGGTAATATTCCTGTTTATCATAATGAAAACTGTATCGATTGTGCTATGTGTGAAATTGTATGCCCTGATATGTGTATAGTTTTTGATAGACATAGAGGTGGTGACCTTCAAATAGGCGAGAAGAGAAAAGCTATTAAAGATGGTCAGATGTATATGAAAGGTATAGATTATAAGCATTGTAAAGGTTGCAGAAAATGTATTATTGTATGTCCTACAACTAAAAAGGAAGACAAGTCTCTTCATGCATTAACTGATGAAATTGAGGCGAATTACACTGTTGCTGATATAACTTGTAGTCGTTATGATAAGTAATTAAGGAGTTAAAAATAATGGCAAAAGATATAAAACTTGCTGAACAACAAGATATTTTAGAAAGTGGTAATGAGCTTGCTGCTATAGCTGCTTCTCAAATTAATTATCACGTAATGGGATATTATCCTATTACTCCATCGACACAAATAGCTGAATATTTAGATGCTATGGGTGCTAATGGAAAACATACTGTAAAAATGGTTCCTGGTGATGGCGAACATGGTGCTGCAGGAATTTGTTATGGTGCGACAACTGCTGGTGGCCGTGTATTCAATGCTACTAGTGCGAATGGTTTATTATATGCTATGGAGCAACTTCCAGTTCAATCTGGTACTCGTTTTCCTATGGTACTTAATGTTGTAAACCGTACAGTTTCTGGACCTCTTGATATTAAGTGTGATCACTCTGATATCATGATGGCGTTAAACACTGGTTGGGTTATATTAATGGCTCATACAACACAGATGGTTTATGACTTGAATATTTTAGCACTTAAAATTGCTGAAGATAAAAGAGTTCAACTTCCAATTATAGTTTCATCAGATGGTTTCTTTACTTCTCACCAAAAGAAGAGAGTTTCTCTATTCAAAAATAGTGAAGATGTAAGAAATTTCTTGGGTGAGTATGTGGCGCCGATTACTTCGGTTGAGCCTTTGACTAGACCTGTAACAATTGGACCTTATATGAATGAGGACGAATTTACTGGTAATAGATTACAACTTCAAGAGGCTTTAGAGAATTCTCATGAAGTTATTAATGAAGTGTTTGAAGATTTCTATAAACTTTCAGGTAGAAAATATACATCAATTGAAACTTATGGTATGGAAGATGCTGATGTAGCGATAATGGTTTGTGGTAGTGCTTATGAGACTGCAGAACTTGCTATCGAAGAAATGAAAAAGAAAGACCCTAGCTTAAAAATAGGTGCTTTTGCTCTTACTAAAATAAGACCTTTCCCTGAAACTGAATTACAAGATTTAGCAAAAAATGTGAAAGTTATGATAGTCGGTGATAGACAAGATACATACTCAGGAATGGGTGGTAATATGTCTACTGAAATTAGAGCTGCATTACAAAATGATAAAGAAAATAAAACTACAGTTCTAAGCCGTATATATGGTTTGGGTGGTACAGAATTCCCATTGACAAAGGCTGAAGAGTTAATACAATTAGGACTTGATGAGCTTAAAAAAGCTAACAGTGTTAAGAAAAATGACTATTTAGAGCAGTATATGGGTGACGGTACTAAAATGGAGCCTGTGTTCGAGCCTCTAACTCTAGAAGCACAAACTTCTGGTATTGAAGTGAAAATGAATCCTGAGACTAATAAGCTTGATGTTAAAGTTCCTTCTTTGAGAGAACTTACTGGTAAAGCTTATAGATATGCTCAAGGTCATGGCGCTTGTAATGGTTGTGGTATTTTCTCTGGAATTAATACTTTCTTAAAAGGTATTGAAGGTGAAGTTGTATTACTTGTACATACTGGTTGTTCTATGGTTGTAACCACTGGTTATCCTTATAGTTCATACAGAACTACATATATTCACAACTTGTTCCAAAATGGTGCTGCTACTTTAAGTGGTGTTGTCGAGATGTATCATGAAAGAAAAAGACGTGGTGAAATTACTGGACCTACAGACCCAACATTTATAATGGTTACTGGTGACGGTGGACATGATATTGGTATGGGGCCTTCTATAGGTGCTGCTATTCGTAACCATAAAATGATTATTCTTGAATATGATAACGAAGGTTATATGAACACTGGTAATCAGATGTCGTTCTCAACTCCATTAGGACATAGAACTTCGACTTCTAATGTTGGTAAAGCACAAGTCGGTAAACAATTCCAGCATAAAGACGTAGCACAGATTTTCTCTGCTTGTCACGTGCCTTATATTGCGACTGGTGTTGAATCTAAACCATTAGACTTAATTAAAAAGGCTGCTAAAGCTCAGTGGTATGCAAAAAATGTAGGTCTTGCTTTTGTTAAGATACTTATTGCTTGTCCTCTTAACTGGAAAACTCCAGATGAGATGGGTAGTGAAGTTATTCAAGCGGCAGTTGACACTTGTTTCTTCCCACTTTATGAGATTGAAAAAGGTATAACTACTATAACTTTTGATCCTAAAGATAAGAAACAGCCTGTTGAAAAATGGTTAGGTATGATGGGAAAAAGCCGTCACTTGACTAAAAATGCAGAAGTTCTTGCAGCTTTCCAAACGGAAGTTGACAGACGTTGGACTCGTTTACAGGCTATGCATGCTTGTGATGTTTTATAAAATAAATATCTAATTGATATATAAAAAAAAGTGCCTATGCTTTAAACAAGTGTAGGTGCTTTTTAGTTTTAAAGGTTAAAAAAATAAAGAGTAGAACTATATTAAAATAATCCTACTCTCTAAAATATCTGAAAATAATCTCAATTACAGATTATTAATTTTTTCTATAATTTGGTGCTTCTTTTAATATTGTAACATCATGTACATGGCTTTCTATTAAACCTTGATTTGTGATTCGTACAAATTTTGCACGTTTTTGTAATTCAGCAATATTGAGAGAACCAGTATAACCAAGTCCTGACCTTATGCCACCCACAAGTTGATATACTATCGATTCTACAGAACCTTTATACGGGCTTACACCTTCAATACCTTCAGGAACAAACTTTGATGAATTTGTTATTCCACCTTGAAAATATCTATCTTTACTTCCAAGTTCCATAGCAGCAATAGAACCCATTCCTCTATATAGCTTTTGTTTTTTGCCATCATAGTCAATAGTTTCACCCGGGGCTTCTTCAGTACCCGCGTAGAGACCACCAGCCATGACACAGTCGGCACCTATTGCTAATGCCTTCACAATATCCCCTGATGACTTGATGCCACCGTCAGCGATACTTACAATTCCATTTTTCTTTGCTATTTTACTTGCATCACTTATGGCTGTAAGTTGAGGAACTCCAATTCCGCATACTATTCTTGTAGTACAAATTGAGCCTGAACCTATGCCTATTTTTATTGCATCAACTCCACAATCGATTAAAGCTTTAGCACCGTCTGCTGTAGCAATGTTGCCTGCTATTATATCGATGTTAGGATATCTTTTTTTTATTTCTTTTATAGATTCAATTACATTTTTCGAATGTCCATGTGCAGTATCTATAACAAGTACATCAATTTCAGCTTCTAAAAGTTTTTCGATTCTCTCATATTTGTCGGCAGATACACCAATTGCAGCCCCAACTAAAAGCCTATTTTTTTTATCTAAACTTGCTAGGTTTTTATCTTTAACAATACTTTGTTTAACTTTTGAAACCTCAAGAGCTTGTAGTTCGGCTGTTAAGTTTTTATGTATTATTCCTATTCCACCCAAGTTAGCCATAGCTATTGCCATATTTGCTTCGGTTATTGTATCCATAGGCGATGTTATTAGTGGGATATTAATTTCTATATTTCTTGTAAGTTTTGTTTTTAGACTTACATCTTGTGGTAAAATGTCAGATTCTTGAGGAATTAAAAGTACATCGTCGAAAGTAAGTGCTTCTACTATATTCATAATTGTTATCCTTTAAGTGAAATATTATCTATTAATCGGGTTGAACCGCAGTAACATGCTATAATTATATGCGAACCTTTTGTCGCTGTCATTAATTTATTTAAAGTGTCTGAGTCAACTATTGCGATATAATCAACTTGTAATGTAACTCCCTCATGGAGTGTATTTTCTATTGCATTAATTAATTTGTTAGTAGAATATTCGCCTTTCTTAAATAAATCTTTTGCATGCTTTAATGCTTTGTATAACAAGTTGGCATCGATAATTTCTCTTGGGCTTAAAAAACTATTTCTTGTACTTAATGCTAGCCCTGATTTTTCTCTCACCGTTTGCACCGACTTTACAGTGATATTAAATTCTAAATCATCTATCATTTTTTTAATAATAATTAATTGTTGATAGTCTTTTTCGCCTAAATATAAATAATGAGGTTTTACTATATTAAATAATTTACACATTAATGTCGTAAACCCATTACATTGCAATGGTTTTGTAATGCCGCAAAGTACATCTGAAAGCCCATCAACGATTATATAACTTGAATAATTTTGTGGATATATTGTATCTAATTTGGGTGCGAAAAGTGCATGAACTCCCAATTCTTTTAAGATTTTTTTATCTTTATTTAAGTTCTCTGGGTAATTATTTATATCTTCAGTTTTATCAAATTGTATTATATTTATAAAAATACTTACAATAACAATATCTGTTTCTTTGATGGCTCTTTTTATAAGCGCAATATGCCCTTCATGAATATTACCCATAGTATGTATGAGCGATATTTTTTTATTATTTCTATGTTCAAGTAAAAAGTTATCTACCGACTTAATCGAAGTTAGAACTTTAAAAGACATTTAATTGTTTAGTCTCCTATTGATATTTGTTGCTGTGTTATAAAAGTAAATAGCAAATATTGTTTGTACTGGAAACATTGTAACGCATTCTACAAACATACTAACTCGTCTTATATGATACGGTAATTCTGATTTAAAAGAAAAAACATTTACTATAAATACAATTCTAATTATTGCAGAAATTACAAAAAATATTATTATGATAAAATATCCAAATGAATATATTTCTGGTAAAAACGTCAAAAATTGACTAAAGCCTCGAACATTATATTGTTTGATAAATAATACAACGGCGAATATATACATAATAGAAAATAATACATCTAAAATTAATGTAACACCAAATGCTAATTTATAAGAAACATCCTTGTATAAGGCGACTCCGCAAGCTTTGCAAAGTTTAGAATATTTAGAATTTTGACTGTGGCAGGCTTTGCATTTTATAGTTGACGCCATTTAATACTCCAGTATTTTTTTAATTAATCCATTATATTTTAAAACTGAAAATTATCAAGTATTAAATATATTTTATTACTTTAGTCTATTAAACTTTTGACAACCTCCCAACTAATTTTACCAGAGCCCAAGGTTTTTCCATCAATGACAGCGTCGATAAGTTCACGTTTTTTATCTTGTAATGCTAAAATTTTCTCTTCTATTGTGCCTCTTGTAACAAGTTTATAATTAGTTACAATTCGTTCTTGACCCATTCTATAGGCTCTATCAGTAGCCTGATCTTCAACAGCGGGGTTCCACCATAAATCATAATGCATGACAGTGTCTGCCTTTGTGAGTGTGAGTCCTGTGCCTGCAGCTTTAAGGCTGAGTAAAAATATTGGAGCTTCTCCTGCATTGAATCTGTTTACTAAGTCCATTCTATTTTTTGTTGCACCATCTAGATATAAAAAGTTTATGTCTAGTTTTTTAAATGCATCTCTCATTAGATGTAGCATTTTAGTGAATTGACTAAATACTAAAACATTATGTCCACCACTTATTGCCTCTCGAACCATTTCTATGAACATATTAAATTTCCCACTTGTGTGGCTTTCACCTCGTAAGTCATTTGATAATAATCTTGGGTGACAACAAACTTGTCTTAGTCGAGTTAGTGCTGAAAAAATTTCAATTTGTGATTGATTAAACCCTTTTCTTTTTACAGTCTCAAAAATTTCAATTCGGGCTGCCTCAAGTATAGACATATAAAGTTCTTTTTGATCTTTCGTCGGGTCACAATATGCGATATTTGTATGTTTTGGCGGTAAATCTTTAAGAACATCCGACTTTAATCGGCGTAAAATAAACGGAGCTATTCGAGTTTTTAAATCATCAAGAACCTCATGTTCAAAGCCATCGATATTGGCAAGAATGGGAGCTTCATATTTTTCAACAAAGTCGGCATGTCTTCCAAAAAAACCGGGCATTAAAAAGTCGAATATTGACCATAATTCGCTAATACTATTTTCTATTGGTGTGCCTGAAAGTGCCAAGCGTTTCATCGACTGAAGGCTTTTCACTGTTTTAGCATTTTGAGTGTTCGCATTTTTTATATGTTGCGACTCATCTAAAATTACATAATTAAACATGTATTCGCTTAAAAGTTTTATATCTCTTCTTAATGTTGAATATGATATTATTGCGACATCATAATTTTCAACCGATTTTATTCTTTTTAATCTCGATTTAGAGCTACCGACAAGCATTATAACTTCCATACTCGGTGCGAATTTTTTTATCTCCATATACCAATTGGCTACACATGAAGTGGGGGCTACTATAAGAGATGTTGACGAGGAGTTATTTTCTTTCTCTTTTAAAATTGATGCTATAGTCTGGCAACTTTTACCAAGCCCCATATCATCGGCTAAAATTCCATTGAGGTTCATATCTGCAAGTTTTCTTATCCACTTATAACCGACAAGTTGATATGGTCGTAAATTAGCTTTAAGATCATGCGGTAATTCATCTTCATAGTCGATTTTTTTTATGTCGTTAATAGTTTGCATAGCAACATCTTCTATGTCTAAGTTCATGCCACCATGCTTTTCTAATGCATCAGCAAAATAAGGGGCACTGAATAATGGAAGTAAATAACTGCCTTCATTGCTTTGTTTGAGAGAATTATCTGTTATTATTTTTGCTAAATAGTCTATAATTTCTAGGTCGACTGGTATGAATGAACCACTTTGAAGGCGTATATATTCTTTATTATGAACTTTAACTTGGGTAATTATATCAGACAAGTCATGTATTTCTTTAACGCCATCGAATGAAAAATTAATCTCAAAAAAGTTTATATCTTTGGTTAAACTTACTTGCATTTTTGGTGGCTTTACATTAATTTTAAGTGCTCTGAATGCCTCACTATAATAAAAAGTCCAGCCTTTATCTTGAAGTGTTGGTAGAATTTTATAACATAAATAAAATATTTTTTCATCATCACTAGTCGAAAAAGTGTAGTCACCAACTTTATCTAAATTGGCAGCGAGTTTATCGCATAAAAATAATTCTTTTTCAAAGTCTCGATATATCGAATCATCTAAATTAAGCATGTCGGTGCTTGTTAATTTATTGCTATATGGGTCGACTGTGAAGCGGCCGTATTTAAATTTGATTGCAGCAAAAACAGAGCCACCATCATAATCTAAATAAACTAAAGGTTCGACAGGAAATGCTTTATCTTCACTTTCTTTGATATTTTCAGGCATATCGATATCAAAATCTTTTTTCAAATTTGGCAATACTCGGCTACAAAAATCGCTAATATAATCTTTATTAATTTTTATTTTATCTCTAAAAAGAGTTTTCCGCATTTTAGGATAGGACGGGCTTGTGATATAAAAAATAGCTTTATAAAGAATATATGGACAATTTAATCCAAATGTATAAACACGTTGAATGTCTATTGTTTCATCTTTAAATACAATACTAAGCAACATATTTTCATCTTCTATATGTTCGCCTTTTATCATTATTTTTAATATATCATCGCTAAAAGTTATAACTCTACTTTCAAATCGAATCGATTCTATATCTTTTAATATTTCAAGCAAATTATATAGGGCATAATCTTTAAACCATAACTTTCCATTTTCGAGGCTTTGCTCACCTTCTTGAAATATAATATTTAAGAACCTTATTAACTTTGAATCATATTTGCTAAAGTCTTCAAGTTCAAGTTTATATTCTTCATCTTCAATTATTTGATTGCTACCTACAACTATAGAAAATAAAAAGTTTTCAAGATCGACAATTCTAAACTCTTTTTTTAAGTCATGATTCATTATTTTCAATGAAAGCCCTATAGACATGTCATTCTTTGAGCCTCTAATGATTATAAGTGCAGAAAGTCCGTAATTATCCCTATATAAATTGTCTCTGTATGCATCCATTAATGGGGAGCGTGTGTAATAAAGCCAAGGGTTTTTATTGATGCTTAATTCTTTACTTTCTATATTAACTTTAGGTTCAGTAATATTTTCAATATCAATCTCATCATCATCTAAAAACGGGAGTTCGTCTGAGTGCTTAATTTTAGTATTTCCTGCTTTTTATTTTACTTGAGAAAAGATAATATTTAATTAAGTCAAAAAAGTCAACTATTATCATTTTATCTAGATATAGTTGACATTATTCATAACTCTTTTATAATATAAGAGAATTTTTTATTAGGAGACTAAAATATGAAGTTTATGGATTTATATAAAGGCTATGAAAAACGTAAAATAGCTATGGATGAAAGAATTAGTTCTATAATATCGAGAAGTCAATTTATTTTTGGTTCTGACTTAGAAGAACTGGAAGAAAAACTTGCTAATTATTCTGGTTCAAAATATGGACTTGGTATTTCTAGCGGACATGAAGCATTACAACTCGCTTTAATTGCTCTGGGCTTTAATGCAGGAGAAGATCATAGCGATAAGGAAGTTATAGTTCCTGCTTTAACATTTTTCTCGACAGCAGAAGCGCCAGCATTTTTGGGTATGAAAGTTGTTATATGTGATATTGATAAAGATACATATAATATGGATTTGAATCTACTTGAAAAACTTATCAATAAAAATACGGTGGCAATTATACCTGTTAATTTATTTGGACAATGTATTGATTATGATAAAATAAATGAGATGGCAAAAAAATATAATGTGCTTGTTATTGAAGATGCTTGTCAGTCATTTGGTGCTGATTATAAAAATAAAAAGTCATGTAATTTAGGGGATATTTCTGTTACTTCATTTTTTCCTGCTAAGCCTCTAGGTTGTTTCGGTGATGGCGGAATGGCTTTTACTAATAACGAAGAGTTTTATCAAAAATTAAAAAAGCTTAGACATCATGGTGATGAAGGTGGCATGTCACATGTTATGCTTGGAACTACTGGACGTTTAGATAATTTGCAGGCTGGTATAATTCTTGAGAAGTTTAAGGGCTTTGATGAGGATATGTGTTTAAGAAGAAATGTCGCTGAGTATTATACTGAAAATTTGAAAGACATTGTAAAAACGCCTAAGATAGAAAGTTTTAATAAATCAGTTTATGCGCAGTATGTTGTTATGTCTGAAAATAGAGACGAGGTCAGAAATTATTTAAAAGAAAAAGAGATACCAACTGCATTATATTATCCAAATCCAATTCACTTAGCACCAGTTCTTAAACATTTGGGTTATAGAGAAGGGGATATGCCTGTTGCTGAATATGTATGTAAAAATTCATTTGCTTTGCCTATTTATAATGAAATGGCTAGAGATGAACAAGATTATGTCATTGAGGCATTAAGGCAGGTTGTTAAATAATAATTATATAAAAAACATCGATTTTTTGATGTTTTCAAATTGCAAGATTTTTTATACCATATATAATTCACTTTATGTTCTTTCATGGGTGTTTATATGTGGTATATTTTTTATTTCGTATACTTGTTGTTTTTATTATGTGAGGAAAGCCTCGTCGCAATTACAAATAATAATACTTCTTTAGATAATACTAATACAAATAATTCCAATATACCAATTTTCAATCCAATCAACAATTCATATTTAAAAATTAAAGGCTTTTATGATATAGGCTTTAAATACGGTGAGACTAAAAAAATATTTTTGTCAGATGATTTTAAGTCTAATAATTCATCGGGTTTTATTTTTGAAAATAGCGATAATAATTATATTTTTGACGGCTTCGATTTTAATCAAGATTTTTCTTTTGAAATAATCGGTGGGGTTAATAATGAGATTAATGCTTTTATAGTCGGCAATGATGAAACAGAAACAATCGACTATAAAGCGGTTTGGACACCTAGTAGTAATAAATTTTTCGATAGTATAATTATCGCAAATGAATATTTTTTATTCGACAAACATAATATTTATTTAAATGAGAATAATTCTAAAAATGATGTTTTGGGTATAAAAATAAAAAATAAGTTTCATAATTTTCAGATTGATAGTTTTGTCAATATCGACTTAGCTAAAAGAGAAGAGAAAGTTTTTAATGGATATTCATCTGAAGAGACAATTAGCATTCACGATGTTGATTATTATAAATATCAATTTTATGATTTGAAGACTAAGACTTTAGATAAAATAGAGATTTTTAGAGAAATTGAAAATAGCGATTATTTATATGACATCGAAATAATTACCCCCTATAAAACAACGACTGGTAGAAGTGCTATAATTACAAATAGATTTATTAAATTGGATAGTAGTTTATATCGATTCGACAATGAAAAAGGAATACTCAAAGTAAATACAACTTTGGGCAAGAAGACAATTTTATTCTTTTCGAAAAGTGGGGAAGGAGTGCCTATAAATAGCTCGGCTGATAAACCTTTTAATCGGCTTGATAATTTGGGTTATACAATGCTTACGAATATGAATTCGGAAAATATTATTGGTTTAAGTGGCGAGATGTATAATAATTTTATTGTTCTTACCGACACCGCCTATGAAAATATAAAAAACCCATGGGAGCTTAGAAATTACTACCCGATTCCTGATAATATAGATAATAATTCTTTAGTTATTAAACTGATGCATTCAGATAATTCTATAATCAAAAACGAAAATGAACATTTTTATAATGATAATGGCTCTTTTAATAATACAGGTAATTTTTATATAAATTTTTCAGAGAGTTATATTGAATTTGAAAATATTTATCCATTTAATAATAAAAATACAGAAATAAAAAATGAGTATATTTATGAATTTGATAATAATTATATAGAAAATAATAGAGATGAAATTAGTAAATATTTGTTTGAGTATAAATATAAAACTAAAAAGACAGATAGTTTTTATCTTAGATCAGGTATTGTAATTGATAGTGTGGTTGTGAAAATAAATAATAAAACGATAAGAGAAGATAATTATGAAGTTGATTATGAAGCTGGTATTCTTAAATTTGATGACTCATTTATTGTAAATTTTAATGATGAAATTGTTGTATCATATAAATATAAAGATTCTGGCTCAGGTTTATTTGGTTATAATGTTGGTTCAAGATTTTCATATAATTTTAATGATAAAAATGATATTGGTTTATCGGCTGTTTATGGCGGTAATTTTTTAGACTCAAGCACAATAGATATTAATAATAACTCGTCGGCAAATTTATTACTGATGGCTGACACTTCTTTAAGCATTCCATCTCTTTTTAATATTCAAAATGATAATATAGAATTTAACATTCAAGCCTCTTATGCATATTCAATTTATAATGAGAACACAAAGAATAAAGCATTTATATTTGATATGTCGACTTATGGCGAGAGTTTATCGCTTGATATTAGTGAAAGCAGAAAATTATACTTCACAAGAAATCCAGTGCTCGAAAACGAAGGGTTAAGCCTTGGATTTTTATATTATATAGATTTAAGAAAATATAATAACATTACACAGCAATATAGTTTTTATAATTTAAATGAAATTGATAAAATAAAAAGAGAGTCACCCGATCAAATAAAATCATTTAAGTCAAAAGTTGGTGCTTATTATTCAGACTCAGGCGGACATAAAATTGGGCTTAACAAAGAAAATAGTTCGGCATTAATTTTCGATTATGAATTTTCGAGTGCTACAAAATCAAAATATGTATCAGTAGTGCAGGGCTTTGATATTAACAATGGATATGACATTAGCTCATTTAACGAACTTGAAATTATATGCTCGTTAGGTGGCAGTGATAACAATTCTTCTCCAGACAAAATAAATTTAATGATTGAAGCAGGAAGCCCAACAGAAGATTTTGATGGTGATGGTATTTTTGATAGCGAGTCTTCAGAGGCTGATGCAAATGGATTATTATTTAATTATAAAGAACAATCAAGATATGAAAAAATAACAAAAATGGGGCAGGGTAGACGTGGGTCAACTTCAGACGAAATCGAAAATGGCAATGGAATTAGAGATTCTGAAGATTTAAATGATGATGATATTTTTTATGATACTGATAATACTGTGGCTCTTACTCGTAGTGTAAAAAGTAGAAAGTCGATAATTATACCGAGTTTAGATTATTATAATAAAAATAAGAATGATTTTGCCAGCAGTGAAAATTATAGCATTGAGCATATTGGAGGTAATTTTTTTAAGATTAAAATAAAAATACAAAATTTTTTAGACTTAAAAGATAAAAGTATAATTAAAAATTCGAAAGCACTTAGAGTAAGTTTATATTCAGAAAGTAGTCAAAAAAAAGAGCTTACTGGTCGGTTTATTCTTTCTCATTTGACTTTTAGAAAGATAAGCATAACAGATATTTTTATTGATAATATAAAAACTGAAAATAATAATTTGTTTAATGCGTCAATTATAAATTCAGACTATGATAGTATTTATAATTCTCAAAATGAAAATAGACTTATTGATGATAGCGAGTGGATAAAAATATATAATGATTTACATGGCAAAATTAAAAAAGATAAATTGGATGAATTTTCAGAATCGTCTTTGAGGCTTGAATATAAAATTAATGGCAGGGAATATAAAAATAATAAAAAAGACGCAAAAGAAGCACTAATATATATTTATCCTAATGATAGCGAATTTTATAATTTATCGAGTTACAAAGAGCTTAATTTTTTTATTTATAAAGAACTTGAATCGATTTCTAAAAGTGAAAAATTTATTATAAGATTTGGTGAAAGTACAAATCGATATTATGAAATTAAATTTGATATGAAATTACTTAATCGGAGAGAGAATAATAAAAACAAGTGGAATAAAGTTACTATTCACTTTGATGATTTAAGCAAGACCGAAGCTATCAGTATTTCAATAAACAATGGGGATAAATATAAAAATAATGACAGTATAATAATTGATGGATATAAGTGTTTTTTTGATATTGCATCAACTGGGCATGTATCTTTAAATAGAATAAAAATGTTTGGCTTTGGTGTTTTGGAAGAGAAAAATTTGGGTGCTAATTATTCTGCGGGCACTTTATGGATTAATGAAGCTTATGCAAGTGATGATATATTAAAACATGGGATGGCTTGGAATATTGGTGGCGACTTTTTATATAAAGGTTTTGAAATTAATAACTTCTCGATAGTTTCAAATTTTAATATTATTTATGAACATAAGGAAGTCGGTCAAGGTTTTGCTTATATCGATGACACACCTTCGCAATATGAATTAAACTTCGATTATATAAACACCTCTGCAATTTTACTTGGTGTTTTAGGAGTCTCTGCTGGTTTTGGTTATAGCGATGATAATTTAATGGGGTATGAGTATAATGATTTATATTCTGATGATTATATTTATAAATTTATCAAAGATTTTAATTTTTCTCTTTCTTTAGTTTTTCCAAGCAAGTATTCGCCAAAACTTTATCATAGCTATTTAAGTTCGTTTAATGAAAAAAATAATTTGGTACTTAAAGAGGATGACTCAATTTATTTACAGAGTTATAGTAGCTATTCGAGGGCTTTTGATATTCGAGAAGTTTATGAGATTAAAAATATTTTTGGCATAGAAAATTTATATATGTATCAAGACTATTATATTAATGCGAACATCGAGAAGCGGTATAACAGGAGTGTCGAAAATATATCTGAAGATGAAATTTATTTTGATGCTTATGACGGGTTTCTAAAAGAAGATGATAATATTTTTAATAATGATAAAAGCTATGATGAGGAACTGCATGATGCTCGCTATTTATTTTCAAGAGAGCAGGGAGGAAGTTTAAATATAATTTTTATCGATATACTTAGCGTATCTTTTTCTATAGCAGAAAATATTAATTATAGCAGTGAATATGATAATTTCTTCAGCGATTATTTTAATGATAAATATGACAGTGATTATTTTAGTACATTCGCAACTTTATGGAATAATAAATTATTTGATGAATTGGATGATAATGGAAATCGTATAAATGAGTATTTAAATAACAGGGGTTACAACACACAACAAAGTATTTCGACTGGGTATATTCCATTTCTAGGGTCGGTAGAAATTAATATGTATGAATCTTATAGCGAAAGCGATTTTAAATATGACGAGACAAAAAATTATTCTTTTAACGAAGATGAAGTTTATGCAGACTTTAAAGATACTTATTCGTTTTTAGCAGTTGATTTATCTTTTTCTCTTGAGTTTAGCGATTTTATCGATTCGCCATTTTTGAATAATATAAATGTATATTATATCAGAGATGCATCAATGGCTGAAAGTGATGTTTTTGATAATGGGGACTTTAGTGTGGCTCGATATGCTGATACTCTTTTTCCAATAGTTTTTAATTATCCTTTTGCTTATATTGATTTACCTTTTGAAAATTCTTTTAGAAATATTATATCTGGAAGTGGCAATAAAGATAAAGCTCGTAGGCATAAGGCTTTTAATCAATTATATGATGTGTATGACTTTAACGAAAATAAATATTATCATCATAGTGATTATTATCTGGATATGACTTTGTATGAAGAATATAGCTTGGAGTTTAATTTTAAGTATATAAGTTATATCAATTGGATTATTCCTAATTCATTTATATATACTCACTCTATGAATACAAGCAGAGATTCTAGTATTTATTTTGAACAAATTGAGGATATTTCTGTTTTGGCTGAAAGAGATATTAAAATTTCTGATATTATAAAATTGAGTAAGAATAACATTTTAAATATAATACTATTGGCATATGATATTGAATATATTCTAAGTAAAAATTATAAAGACAAAACAGTTGAAAATTCTTTTATATTCAATAGTTATACATATATTCCAATTGGTTCTCATGATATGCGATTCAGATTTGGTTATGAGTATTCGGCTATAAATCAGCATATGAATTTTAATGATGGTAATTATATGGGCATGGGGGATGAGTATGGAACTAATTATAATAATAGTAAATATGAAGATATGCTAAATTATATGACGGCTGTTATATTAAGTGAAGCGAGGCATTTGTTTCGATTCGACATTTCTTATACATATTCTCACTCTATAAGCACTGGGGCATTGGTGAGATTTATTAAAAATAATATTGACTTTAGCCACACGTTTAGAATGAATATACCATTTTTTATTTTCGAGTATTTTGATAATGAAAATATATATAATGTTAATAATATAATAAATTCGACTTCATCCGATTACTTTGATAGTCAAAATGCAAATAACACTTTAGATAAAGAGAGTGAATTTTTTATTATCGAACCTTCGTATATTTTCACAGTTTATTCTCAAAAATATATGTCATTTAATTCTGTTTTGGACTTACCTATTGTTCTTACAAAATATTTTAAAACATCAAGTGAGTATAAAAACATGAATAGATATGACATTGATATGGGTTTTAATTTTTTATTTTCTTTAACAATTAAACTTTAACCGCCTATCAAAGGTGTTAATTTCATAAAACTTATTTTTGTATCTTTATTTATAATAACAACTTGCTCGAGACTTTCAGCTTGAATGCTGTCTATTAAAATAAAATATGAATTGTCAGTAAATGCTTTTAATGCTATTTCTACTTGTTTATTATAGTCAATTTTTTTTGTATTATTTAATATTTTTTCAATGTCTTCTGGGTCGATTAATCGGCTTTTTAAATCGTTATTTTCTATTTCTTTTTTTATTCTAAGTTTTATTATATCTTTTATAGTTATAATTTCTGTCTCTAAATCTATGTCTATTTCATTTATTATTTTTTTAGAAAAAGTTTCATCTTTAATTTTTAACTTCATGGTATTTCCTTAATTTAAGAACTAGAGTTAATAATATCAAAGAATGAATAAAAAAACAAATATAATAGACATTTTAGACAATTATGTAAATTGACTTTTTTATATTTTGTTGTTATTATGGTTACATAATTAATTAGTTTGAGAAAATAATCAATTAATAAATAATTCAAGGATTTTTAATGAGAGAACTACCTTATTTAATTGCTATGATAAAGGCGCTTAAAGAAGAGATATGTTATGCTTATATAGACAAGGTTTTAGCATTCGATGAAAAATACTTAGGACTTGAAGAATTTAAAGGGCAAAAAATAATCGATATTCCTCGATACGGCTCTTATATTCAATTCCAAATGTCTGAAGATACAATGCTTGTAGCATTAGGTAAAGAAGGTGCTTTTGTTTGTACAGAAGACGAAACTTATGAAAATGCAATGATAGGTTTTTATACAGATAAAACTAATTTATTTATAATAGACCCAACTGGCGAGACTGATATTATCCCCGTATGGAAAGATGTAACAGTTATGCCACAAGTTGGATATGACCCTTTAACTAAACAATTTAATTATAATTTATTTTGTGTTTTGCTTGAAAATTATGATGGTACAATTGAAGAGATGATTGGCGATCAAAAAATAATAGCTGGAATAGGCGAGCAATATACAAAAGATATTTTAGCACATTGTAAAATGAACCCTAGCACTAAAACTAAAGACATCGATAAAAGTGATGTGCGTAAAGTTTATGATTCTATTAAAAAACTTTTGCGTGAGGCTATAATTGTTAGTGATGATGAGTTTGCTGATGATGAATTAGATTAAGCCATAGACTCGTAAAAATTCATCAACAATAGCATGCATTATTACTCTCTTATTTTCATGGGGCAAATTTCTTGTAAGTTCTATGCCATAAGCATTGATGCCTTGTTTCATTGCATAATATGTTATTGTCTCAGGCATTGGGTAATACATTTGCTTGAACTTATATTCATAAGGCTCAATGCGAGCATTAATTTTTCCTAAAATATGTTTAACAGTATTGTCAAGCCGTCTTGTATCATAGACAATAGAGTCACCAAAAAATTCTTGAAATCCATTTCCTTCATGAAGTGTAATAACAACATCTATTTCATATTCATCAAGCATTTTCATATATCTAGTTGCTAACTTTTCAACATCATTTTTATCTTTTTTTCTTTTAAAGAATTTATTATTAATATCTTCACCATCCAAATATCTTGAGTTTATTTTATATGAATAAGCTGAGGCAATAGGCACAATAGTAAGGCTTCCCTTTTTTATTGGCATTTGAACCCTTTCGATGGCGACATCTGTTCCTGTTCTTTCATTTCCATGCGGGACAATTAAAAATATATTAGGCCCTTTATTTGGGCTTATAACTCTATAAATTTCAGTTTCATTTCTGGTCTTTTCAAAAATCTTAAAACTATATCTTTCTACTGATTTATTTAAATTATTAGCAACTTCAGTTTCAAGCTGTCTCGATACACTTTCAATAAGTCCTTTTTCATTTTGTGTCAGAGTTCTCGGGTTCGTTAATAATGGAAATATTTGGGTGTGATTATATGGCTCTAAGTAATAATTTAATGATGAATTTATACTTGATGTTAGCTTTATAGAATTTTTATATGTTAAAGCTTTAAGTTTATTATCGCTAGCAACAATAGAAAATGAATGCCCATCGATTTTATATTGATTTTTATTATTTCCAATATTTATAATTATATTATTTGTATCATTACTTTTTGCATATAAATAGCCTTCTTCAAGAATTATATTATTAGATATCACACTCATTTTAGAATTTGGCATTAATATCATCGATTTATTTTCTTTTTCTAAAATTATATATGAAGTAGATTCGGTTTCTAATTTAAAATAATTTGTTGGTAAATAGTTTTTCACATCAAAGTTTGAATTATTTTCATCGACAGTAATTGATATATCGCCGTGTTGAGATATTATTTTATAGCCTTCTGAAAACAAATTAATCGATATTGTTAAAGCTATAAAGAATGTGTATAAAAAATATTTAATCATAAATAGTAAAAGTCCAAAAAATTTAAGTTGCTATGCTCTATTTCGGATAGTATTTTTTAAGTTTAAGTTAATTTTTTTATTTTAGAATTTGACTAATATTGATTATTTAATATAATATGGAATACGATTTTAAATAATAGGAAGTTTTATGGCAGATATATTTGACATTATAGGCCCTGTAATGATAGGTCCTTCAAGCTCGCATACAGCGGGTGCAGTAAGAATGGGTAATTTGGCTAAGCAGATTTTAAGAGAAGATGTAAAAAAAGCTGTAATGAAGCTTCATGGCTCATTTGGTTTAACATGGCAAGGACATGGTACAGATAAAGCTTTGCTTGCTGGCTTACTTGGTTATGCAACAGATGATCCTCGAATAAGAGATAGCTATGCTCTTGCTGACAAAGATGGGCTTGAGTATGAGTTTATACCAACCGAGTTAGAAGATGCATTTCATCCGAATTCAATACATATCGAAGTATGGGGCAAGACTAGAAATATTAATATTTTAGCTTCATCCATCGGTGGTGGTATGATTATTCTCGATAAAGTTAATGGTATTGAGGTTCACTATGAAGGTGAATATCCTACTCTTGTTATAGTGAATAGAGATACTCCTGGGGTTGCCGCTTATGTTACTACTAAAATATCTGAAAAGGGTGTTAATATAGAAACTATGAGTATCACTCCAAGTCTTATGAAAGTTGGTGATGAACTTTGTGCTGTTACTGTCATTGGAACAGAGACAAGTTTAGATGATGAGACTATCGAAGAAATTCGATTATTAGAGAATGTTGTTGAAACAATTTTCTTAAATAAACTTTATTAGAATTAAATTAAAAGCAGGTAAAAGAATGACAATAAAATCGATAGCATCTTTGGTTGAAGAGGCTAATAATAAAAAAACGAAAGTAAGCTCTTTGATTGTAGAAATGCAAGCTGAAAAAGAGAATTTGGATAAAAAAGAAATAATTGCAAGAATGGATTCATACTATCAAGTAATGATAGAATCGGTTGAGTTGGGTAAAAAAGCAGAATTTAAATTTAAGACAGGCTTGCAAAATGATGTAGTTGCAATAGCTGATAATTATTTCAATTCAAATAAAAGTATATTGGGTTCAAAATTTGGTAGTATAGTAACTGCAGCAATGGCTGTTAGCGGATATAATGCTTGCATGGGGCGTATAATAGCAGCACCAACTGCAGGTAGTTGTGGAATTATGCCTGCCATTTTAGTATTTTTAGAAGAGAATGGAATTAAAAGAGAAGACGTTGTTCTTTCAATGTTTACAGCAGCTGGCTTTGCCGATATGATAGCACAATTAGCAACCTTCGCAGGTGCTGGTGGTGGATGTCAGGCTGAGTGTGGATCGGCAGCGGCTATGGCGACAGCAGCTATGGTTGAGGCTATGGGTGGAACTCCTGATCAAGCGGCTCATGGTTTTGCTTTAACGCTTTCAAGTGTTTTAGGTTTAGTATGTGATCCTGTTGCTGGTTATGTTGAAGTGCCTTGTATGAATAAAAATGTTTTAGGTGCTGTTCTTGCGGCTACATTTGCCGAACTCAGTCTTGCTGGTGTAAAAAGTGTTATACCTGCCGATGAGGTTATTTTGGCGATGAAAGATGTTGGTGATAATATGTGTTCTAGATTTAAAGAAACATCATTAGGTGGGCTTGCGACTACACCAACTGGCTTAGAAATATCAGAGCGTTTGCTCGGAAAAAATAGTTAATATATGGATGAAAGGAAAAGTATTATAAACCCCAATGATATTGAGGAGGATGGCTCTTCCAATGAAATAAGTTTGCGTCCTTTACTCTTTAAAGATTTTATCGGTCAAGAGAATGTGAAATCGAAGCTTTCTGTATTTATAGAATCTGCTAAAAAGAGAGATGTGGCACTTGACCATATTTTATTTTCAGGCCCTCCGGGGCTTGGAAAAACTACATTATCACAAATTATAGCGAATGAATTATCTTCTAATATTAAAGCAACTTCTGCACCAATAATTGAGCGTCCTGGGGATTTGGCTTCGATACTTACAACTTTAAATGAAAAAGATATTTTATTTATAGATGAAATACATAGACTTAGAACTGTTGTTGAAGAGGTTTTATATTCAGCAATGGAAGATTTTTTTGTCGATGTGAAAGTTGGTGAAGGAGTTAGTGCCAAGAGTTTTAGAGTGCCACTTCCTAAGTTTACATTAATAGGGGCTACAACTCGTAGTGGACTTTTAAGCACGCCTCTTTATGAACGTTTTGGAATTGTCGAGAGGCTTGATTTTTATACTGATGCCGACTTAAGTCTGATTGCCAAAAGAACAGGACAGGTTTTAAATATTGAAATTAATTCTGACGCTTGTATGTCTATAGCTAAAAGATCACGTGGAACTCCTCGTATTGTTAACAGGCTTGTAAGACGTGTTTATGACTTTGCGGTTGTTGATGATATTTCAGTTATCGATGGAAAATTTGCCGATAAAGCATTGAGTAGGCTTGGTGTCGATGAGAATGGCTTTGAGGCACTTGATAAACTTTATTTGGATATTATTATAAAAAATTATAATGGCGGTCCTGTTGGCGTTGAGACGCTCTCTGTGTCGCTTTCAGAGCAGTCGGAAACTATAGAGGATGTTATTGAGCCTTATTTAATTCAAAAGGGTTTTATAAAGCGAACTTCGAAAGGAAGAGTCGCCACACGTAAAGCATATGAGTATTCGAATATAGTTGTAGATGATTATTTTGGTACTAGTTTATTTGACTAGTTATATATAGAGGGGTTTTCTTGTTTATGAATAAAGATATTTTTTCAAATTTTGATTCTAGTAAATCTGTAAAAAAAAATGAAAATAACAGTAAAGAATTAAAGTCTAGTAAATTAACTAGTTCTCTTAATAAAAGAAATAAAAAGCAATCTAATAAATCTTTTTTTAGTATATCTAGCAAAAAAAGAGATGTGCCGACATATAGCAGTAAAAATATAAAATTTAAGAAGAGACACTTTAGAGATTTTCTAAAAAAAATAAGTAAATTTATTAGTAATATTGCGAATGCTTTATCAATCTTTTTTAAGAATATTACTAGACCAATATATAAAAAATTGAGCAGTGAAAGAAGTATTTTAATTTTTGTGAATGAAGAGAAAAATGCTTTAAGACTTCCTATAAATAATGCTACGGTGTTTTTTTTCTTATTTGTTCTTGCAGCTTTAACTTACACAGGTATCGACGCTTATGCTCAACATAAAAATGACAAAGTATTCTATGACTCTCTTTCTGTTGAGGATCAGGCAATATATACTTTGGCTAAAGACTATAAAGACTCAATGGCTAAGTTTGCGATTATAGCACAAGATTATGATAGTGAAGTTAAAAATCTAGCATATTCTCTTAATCATAATAAAGTGCCAATTGATAATAGTTTTAATGATATTAATAGCATTCAGGAAAGTTCTGTAAATAGTATAAAATTTATAGATGGATACTTTAATGCCAATGCTAGAATAAAAAAAACTATACCACTGGGCTGGCCTGTTACTGGCACGACTAGAATTACAAGTGGTTATGGCCCTAGATTGAATCCATTTACTAAAGCTCAAGAATCATTTCACTATGGTATGGATATTGCTGGTGCTTATGCAAGCCCAATTCTAGCAGTGGGTGACGGTGTCGTTGGTTTCTCTGGATGGCGAGGTGGTTATGGCTGGCTTGTTATGATTAATCATGCTAATGGGTATCAAACTTTATATGGTCATAATTCGAAGTTGACAGTTTCTGTTGGTCAAAAAGTAAAACGTGGGCAAGAAATCGCCTTGATGGGTAATACTGGACGTACAACGGGCATTCACTCTCATTTCGAAGTTAGAGTTGACAATCGTGCTGTAAACCCTTCTTCTTATATTGGAGTAAGATTATATTAAATTATATATTTAGTCAGGCATTTCACCTGATACTATATTAGCTTCAACTCGATTTCTTTTTATATCGTACATAATTTGACGTGCTTTAATAGTATTTTTCTCTTGTTCTATAGTTGGATTTCCACCCCATAACTTTATTTTTTTACTTTTATCATAAAATATAAGCCATGCACTTTCAGAGTTTATATCTTTACTGAATACTTTAACATCTCCATTTGCTCTAAGTTTTTCTTGAGTATTAAACATTTGTATTGTTATAGAATCAATTTTATATTTTCTGTCTTCTAAATAAGCATAAGGTTTTTCACTTGCAGTGGCTATTTTTGTGTCAGGGTCTAAATGGAGCAATTCGCCTTCGATTAATAATCCATCAGCATAGTCAATCATTACAACATCATTATGAAATATTATATCTTTGAAATTATTTGTATCTTTTTTATATTCTATCCACTCACCAAATGCGACAATCCCCTTGTCTGGTATTCGAACAGAAGGCTCATCATATACAAACATGTGGTCAGCATCCATATTATATATAATATAATTTCCTTTTAATATCATATTCGCTTCATAAAACATAGCCTTAACATTACCATAAGCATAAAGAACATTTGAATTACTATATTTAGTGGAGTTTTCTTCTATAAAAAATCGATCCGCTGTAATAACATTATAATTAGTTTGAACTTCAATTATATTATTCTCATTTGTAACTGTATTTGTTTCTAAAAGATAAGCATTAGCACTACCCATTATGTTAGCAGTGGCTAGGTCAGAATTATACTCAATTATCTCACCTCTGATAGTATTATTATCTTGAATTAATTTGGGCTCACCTATAAGTAATGCAATTTGATTATCCATATTATATAAAATTTCATTAGCAAAACCATCTGTTACTTTATCATCATTTTCTCTGTCGACATGTTTTAGTGTTACATTAGTTAGTGCTCGTGCATAAGGAGTGTTGAAATCTCTTTGCATATAATCACTTTTTATAGTTATATCATTTGTTTTCGATATTAATACAGGTTTTTTTGTTGCTTGAGCAAATCTAGTGACACCGTCATATCGCATATAGCCTGATGTTATAGTAGTTTTATCTTTTTTGTTTAAAAGTTTTACATTACTATTAAATGTTGCGACTTCTGTATCACGAAAGAATTTCATTAAATAGCTAGTGATAATTGTATCTTTGTCTTCTAACTTTGAATTGCCAGTGTATGTAAATATTTTAACTCTATTATCATATACAAGTTTATTAGCACTACGTCTTGACTTGGCAAATATCATGGAACTAAAAATAAATATAATTAGAAGTGTTAGAAATATAATTTTATTGCTCTTCAACTTGAACTCCAAATTCATCACCTTCATCTACTTCATTATAAATTGTTACAGCTTCTAAGTCTAAATCACCTTCCATTCCAACACCCGTGAGCCAACTGCCATTATCTTGTTCAAGCCTAACAGCCTCTGGGGTTTTAAACTTTTTATTAGTATCATGCCATTCTAAATATTCTGTATAAAGTGTCGAGTCATTTGAAAATTTTACTATGACATTTGTATAAAATTGAACAAACATAGTTTCTTGATTAATTAATGAAAGCTCAGATAAAATACTAGCAGAGACTTTTCCGTCTGCTTCGTAGGTAAATGCTTGATTGCTATATAATTCCATCATATTTCTACTTTCATAAATTTTGGCATTTGTTGCAAATAAATCGAGTTGTTTAAAGTTTGTTATATAGCTTTCTCTTTTAAATCCAAAAAATTCCATATCAGGTGGCTTTACAAAATTAGTATCTGGTTTTATAAGCTCTACATCGAATTGAGTGCAAGATATTAAAAATAATTGCAGTATCGCAATTAATATTATAGTTTTTTTATTCATTATTAAATCTTTTATAAAAGTTATACAATCATTAAACCATATTTTAATTTTTATGTAAAGGATAAGATATTCTATATTGATTTATATATTTTACAATTTTATTTTTATATATATAATTAATAACATGAATAATAATAATGATATGTTTGCTTATGAAAATAAATATAAAGACCTTGGTTATAAATTTATATGTGGGGTTGATGAGGTTGGACGAGGTTGTTTATTTGGGCCATTGGTTTCAGCAAGTGTAATAATGCCATTTGATGAAGAATCGATTATTGAAGGCATTAATGACTCGAAAAAACTTAGCGAAAAAAAAAGAAATATTTTATATAAAGAGATAATAGAACGCTCTATATCATATTCAGTTTGTTTTATAGAGCCATCCATAATAGATGAAATAAATATATATAATGCTACAAAACTTGCGATGACTAATGCTATAAATAATATGAGTGTCAAGGCTGACTTTGTTTTAATTGATGCGATGAAGCTTGATATTGGCATTGAAAATCTGCCTATTATAAAAGGGGATAGTAAGTCATATTCGATAGCATCTGCGAGTATTATTGCAAAAGTTGTGAGAGATAATTATATTATCGATATTGCTAAAAAATACCCATTTTATAATTTAGAAAAAAACAAAGGCTATGGAACAAAAGCACATATCGATGCTTTAGAAAAGTATGGCGAAACGGAAGAACACAGAAAAACATTTGCACCATTAAAGTATAAATATATTAACACTTTATTTTAATAATATATGATTAAAAATCTATAACTAAAATCTTAAAAAATCCGAAATTGATGTAAGGTATTTAAGATACTATATATGATAAAGGCAAAGAAAAAATATGTCGACACTTAGATTAGTTAAAATAGATGATTTAGTAGTGGGTTCATTGGGTGCTGATATATACCTTGATGAGTCTGGTACTTTGAGTCGAAGTAAATATTTACCAATAACTAAAGAATATATAGATAATTTGATAGAATTAGATATTTCCGAGTTGTATCTAACGACTGCAACATCTTCCACAGAAAAGGAAGAAGAGAATTATAGCTTTGATACATTTATAGATCATTACAAATTATTTTCTAAAGTTTATTTTAAGTGCGTTGATAATACAAGAGTTATAATTCAAGGCTTCGAGAAAACAAATTTTATTATGACGTCAGAGCTTCAAAAAATTGTTGATGAATTATTTTATATAGTAAGTAGCGATTCTTCCAGTGTATTAAATATATTAAATGTTCAAACTTATGATAAAGCTACTAGTTTGTATGCTAGGCTTGTGAATGTATCATTACTTTCTATGCTTATAGGAGTAGCTCTGAAAATTCCAGAAGAGGCAATAAAAAAAATAGGGCTAGGTGGTCTTCTTTATGATATTGGTATGATTAATGTACCTAAACAGATATTGAATAAATTCGGAAAATATAATGAAGAAGAATTTAGAACTATGCAAAAACATACTGTTTATGGCTATAGAATAATGAAACATATTTTGAGATTAGAAAATGATGTTGCCACCATAGCTTTAACGCATCATGAATATTATAATGGAAAAGGATATCCTCGGGCTCTTTCAGGAGATCAAATACATATTTATTCTAAAATTGTAGCTATAGCACAAGCAATAGATGGAATGCTTAAAAATCATACAGCCTACTTTAAAGATAAAATGAGTTTATCGGCTGCGATGAAAGAAATTATGAAAGAAGCGAGTACGAAGTTTGATCCGAGTATTGTTAAAGTTTTTGTTTCTATTTTAGGTGTTTATCCTGTAGGTAGTGTTGTAGTGTTAAATGATTCTAGACATGCACTAGTCTTCAGGCTTCATAAAAATTTTCCTATAAGACCCGTTGTTAAAGTTATTTCTAATGATGAGGGTAAATATATATCAAATGGTGAGACGATAGATTTATTAAATAAAAAGGATATTTATATTACTAATGTAGAAAGTGACTCGACTTATTTAACAGATATTCAGAATACGATTTTTGAAACTAAATAAGTTAGAGATTTATGAAAAAAAAGAGTAGCAAAGAAATTGGTAATGTAGGAGAGAATATTGCCGTTAAGTATCTTGAAGGTCTTGGTTATGTTTTGATTGATAGAAATTGGCGTTCGGGCAGGTTTGGCTCGGGCGAAATAGATATCATAATGACAAAAGGAGTTGTTATTGTGTTCGTTGAAGTTAAATATAGAAGACAAGGATGTTTTGGATTCGCCTCACAATCAATTGATGAGCGCAAAAAATCTAGGCTGTATGACACGGCCAATGAATATCTAGTTACAAAAGGGTATAATTTAAATATCGACTGTTTATTTTCAGCCGTATTAATAGACGACTATAATGATAGCCGTAGTATATCTTTTATTGAAAATATTTTTATTTAGGATCAATTATGAAGAAAGCAGTAAAAATCGACCCGAAAAAAATTGATCTATATAAAAAAAGGCTCAAAGATAAAGGGTATATGGAAAAAGCTATAAACGAAATAGCGAGCGAGATTGTAAAAGAATTTGTAGACTAAAAAATACGAATTCTTTTACAAATACTCACAAACTATTTTATATTTTCATCTGGTTGTTGAGCTGCCGATTTTAAGTTCACACCTAAAAATAATGTAGCAATTATTCCAATTATGATTATAGGAAATACGCCCATCATGTGATATACTATCGCGAATGATGCGGCTAGAGTTTTATTTATGCCGACTAGAGTTAAAGCAAATATAATCACCCATTCAAAAGGGCCAACGCCTGCGGGTGCTGAAGGTATTGCGAAACCAAATCCACTGGCAGCAATTACAAATAATGATAAACCCATTGTGGCTTCAATATTAAAAGCTTTTAGCATAATAAAACATGCTAGCGATTGTCCACTCCAATATGTTATGGTATAAAAAAAGATTAAAAATATACTTTTTTTGTCTTTCTTAAAGCCTATCCCATCGATAAATTTATGAGCAATTTCATTAATTTTAATTTTAATTTTTTCAGGTAAAATCGATAATATTTTATTTAATATAGCAAATGCAAGTTCTCTTTTCATAGTGATAAACATAAGCCCAAGCACAGCAATTACAGATATTGCAAAAAGTGCCAAAGCTCCATATATAACAGTGATTGGTAGGGAAGGTATAAATATTATCGATAGTGCGAGCATTATAACACCCGTAATGAGGTCAAACAAACGCTCTGTTACAACACTAGCAATAACTGTAGTTTTACTTATATTCTCTTTAGCACCAAGCACATAAGCTCTTATGACCTCACCTAACTTGGCAGGAAATATATTATTAGCCATATAGCCAATATAAACAGAGGCAATTAAGTTCGACTTTTTTATTTTTTTCTCTATTGGAATAAAGCATCCCCATCGCAATGCTCTGAGTGCTATAACCACATTAGATATAATAACAGCAATTGTTACATATTTTATATTAACTTCTTTTATTATTTTTAAAGATTCTTTTAAATCTATTCCTCTAAAAGCAAAGTATAAAGATACAATGCTAATAATAATCCCTATAATTATCGAAATAATTTTTTTATATTGTTTTTTCATTTTATATCCGTTATCTGATAAAATTTTTGAGCAATAAAATAAGTATATCAAAATCTGCTTGAAGCTTTTCACCAAGCTCAATATTATACGAATGAAGTGTTTTTATTTTACCAGCATTTAGAATTTCATTTTTAGACCCAGTTTTAGCATCTTCTTCTATATTTTTTATTATTGTAGTAAGGTCGATAATTGAATTATAAACATCTATAACAATTGCCATGCCTTCTTCGTTAAATTTCTTAACTAAGCTTTCTATGAAGTCTCTATTTGCTGCTGCCTTGTTTTTAGATGCAAGCCATCCTCTCAACTTCTTTCCATTTTCTGTATTAGCTTCAAGTTTTTCATCAAGTTTTAATATATTATCATATGATCCAGATATATAATAAAATGCGTCAAAAGCCTGTGCACTTCTATCTTTATCTTTAAACTCTAATGCTAAAAGTAATTCATTTATTGGCCCTTTATAGAGCTTATCAAATATTGCTACTTTGAATGTTTTTATATATTGTAAAGCATCGATAAAACAGAAAGTAAGACAATCACTCTTTTCTAGTAATTCATTAAGTTCTTCATTAAAATTTACTAATTTAGATATTTCAATATTAGCAAAAATTTTATCTTGTACAGAATTTATCTTTTGACTTTTAATACTTGCAGCAATACTATCTATATCATCTTTAAATGTTTGAGTAATATCTGTCATGTATTTTAAGAAAATATTAGATTCAGAAAGTGAGACAGATGGTCTATAACTGAAGTCGTTCAGTAATAAAACTATTGTATCTGTTAGAATATTGCTGCTTTGTAAATATCTTATTTTTGACAATAATAATTTTATTTTCTTCTCTGGTAAACTAGATATATCTTTAAACTCGCAATATTTTTCTATAGTAGTTATCAGTTCTTTTCTTATCGATATCGCTTGTACTGCACAGTCTAATTTTATTAAGTCATCAACAGCTTGAATACTTTTTATCGAACGGAATACAGGATCTTTTTCGCTAAAACCTTCAATCATACTAGGTGAAAATGATTTTAAGAATAAATAAAAATCGAAGTCTATAATTTGTACGAAGTCATAAAAAGCTGAATACATTAAGTTATAGTTTTTAATTTTTTCACTTTTAAAAGAGTCTTTAAATTTAAGGAATGAAGTCTTAGCACCTTTAAATACAACAGCTGGGCTATTATTATTTTTAAGCTCTTCTTGTATACTTTCTATAGTAAAGTTTGTTCTTAATTCTGTTTCCGATTGGTTTAAACTTGTTTCGATAATATAATTAGCAAATTCTTTTCCGTCTCTTAGTTTAAAATCTTCTTTGAGATATCCAATTAATGGAGCTAAAAGTTTATAAATATCATAAATATAGCTTGCACAGTCGGAACTAAGCCCTTTTATTTTGAAATCTACAAACTGGTATTTATTTTTTTTAAGCTTTTCGATTAAATTACTAATATTTATTTTTTCAATTAATTCAGGAGTTCTCACCTTTAATACGTTATACTTTATATAATCTATTAAACTTATAGAATCCATTTTTATACTCCAGAACACAGAACAGGCTGCATATTTTTATTTTATTTTATCTGAAATGATATACTAAAATTAAATAAAAAGAAAGTTTTAAAATACTATAAATGATGAAGTTTTAGTCAAATTTATATAAAAATATAAAACACTTGATTTTTTAATTAATTTTATATAGACTTCATGTCAGTATAATTTTAATACATTTGGAGGAATTATGGTTAGAGCCTTAATAGATGAGAATATAGCTGTTATACACATTGAAAAGAATATTATTTCTGAAAATGTGAATTTGTTAGAGTCTAAAGTAAACTATGCTAAAGATAATAATGTCAATATATATATATTTGACTTTCATAATATCGAATATATATGTTCATCGGCATTGGGTATTATTGCTCAAACATTAAGACTAAGCGCTGATGATGCTGCTAAAGTCTATTTTTGTTCAATGAGTGATAAATTAAAAATGTTATTTGAAGCTACCAAGTTTTTATCTATAGTTAGCACTGCTAATACTGTAGAAGAGGCTTTGGCTGAGTGTAAATAAGTTTTATTAAGGTTATTTTATGTCTACTTCTGTTTTATTGTTTGTATATAAAGTTCTTATGCAACTTATAAGAATATATTCTTTTGTTTGGTTTATTTGGATTGTAATGAGTTGGCTTAATACATTTGGTGTTGTTCGTATTAATTATTATAATCAATTAATACAAATACTCTATTCTATTACTGATGGTGTTATAGATAAAGTTTTTGGAAGATTTAGAGAAAAATTTGTTGTAGGGAATATGGACTTGTCTCCATTAGTTTTTTTATTCCTTCTTTATACAATACTTCCTCGGGCTATTACTGCTTTGTTTAATATGTTGCTTAAATAGATATTTATATAAGCATTCAACTTCTTTTTTATACATTAAGTTAAAATTATGTAAAGTAATTTTTATTCCGTACGATACTAAATTCAAGTGATGGAATAAAAAACTTTTTATAAAAGAGGACTTGAATATATGTTTGATTTACATAATGAACTTACAAAATTGGAAATATTGCTTTCAAAAGAAATAGAGATATACAATGTCCTTATTGATACTGAAGAGAAAAAAGTTTTAGCAATAATAGCTACAGACCTTCAAGATGTCAATCTATATTGCGAGTTTCAACATAAACAAATGAAAAGAGCTAATGAGCTTAGAGAAATTAGAGAGAGATGTATCGACTTAATTGTCTTAAATAAATTTCCTCATCTAGCCGATGAAGCTACTTTAGCATATATTATAAAAAAAATACCTTTGAATAAAACAGCAAGACTTGCGTCTTTAAGACTTGAGCTTGTAACTATTATGGCGAGACTTAAGCAATTAAATAAACTTTCTCCAAAATTATTTGAACAAGCATTAGATGTTTTTGGAAAAGTTAAAGATCTATTACAAGAGAGTAAAAAAACTGGATATGATAACAGAGGTAAAGAACATATTGTTAACAAAAAATTGTCTTTACTTATAAATAAAAGCGTTTAATTTATAAATCTTAAAGTTGGCTTGATGATTAAATTCTATCATTAAGCCAATTTGTTATATCGTCCATAACTTCATAGCGATTTTTATCTTTTAATAATTCATGTCTACCATCTTTATATAATTTTATTTCGATATCTTTGACCCCCGATTCTAAATATCTATTATATACTTTTGTAACACTTCTACCAAAATCACCAACAGGGTCTTTATCACCTGCAAGTAATAATATTGGTATATTTTTATTTATTTCATCAAAATATTTATTTGACTCAATTTCTTTAATCATATGAAACATTTGTAGATAAGTTTCTATGCTAGCAGGTTTTTTTGCAAAGTATCCGTCTTTATCGAGTAATTCTATCTCTTCTTTGTCGGATGTGAGCCATGAGTTAACTGAATTTTCATTTTTGAAATATTTATTGCTATATCCACCAACGCTTAGGTTATGCATTAATTTTGCTCGTTTGTTTCCACCAAAAATATTTTTTTGTATTTTAGATATAAAATACTCAATATTATTTTCAATAGGGGAGGTGCCTCTTGTTGAAGCAATTATAGCACCAGATAAATGATAATCATATTTAAGCATAAAACTTCTTGCGAGAAATGAACCCATACTATGGCCAAATATGAAATATGGAAGTTCAGAGTAGTCATTTTTTGTATGTTCTAAAAGCATTAAAATATCGGATATAATAAGTTTATGTCCATTATCATCAGCGATATGTCCAATGCTCTCTACATTTTTAGCCGAGCGACCAAAGCCTCTATGGTCTTCAGCGCAGACGATATATCCTTCTTTTGTTAGTTTAGTTGCAAGTTCTATATAACGTCCAGCATGCTCGCCAAGACCATGAATAATTTGTACTATTGCTTTTATTTTCACTTTTTTATCAGGGTAAAAAAAGTAGCAGTAAATTTTTGCTCCATCTTGTGCGGTAATTATTTTATTTATCATTTCCATAAAAAATCCTCTATTTTAATTTTTAGATAGAAGCTCTTGATATAAACATAAAAGAAAATCAGTATTATTAGCCTGAATATATTGAACATTCGATCCCATTCGGCTAAATGTTTTCATATACCTTAAATAATATTCTGGGTCTTTATCACTCGGCTCACCTTTGCTCCAATCCCAATTATTTTCCGCTAAGTCTACAATATATATTAAAACATTATCTATGTTATCGCCATTATTTATCGCAACATTTCTTGCCATAGAGAGTGCTTTTTCGAAAATCATTGGGCTCATCACGGCAGAACCAATTGAAATATAAATACCATTTTTAAGTTTTGAAATTGAGTCAACAAATGATAGAAAATCTCTTTCGGCAGCTCGTCCAATGGCAGCACCTGTGTTCATAGGATGCGTGTATATTATATCATGCCCAAACATAGGGTGTGCAGTAAATGGTACTTTTAGTTCATAGCTTTCTCTTTGTATGCTATATTTTTTGAAATTATGCTCTACTTTTTGTAAGCCTCTTTTAATATTTAGTTCTCTAAGTTTTGACATTAAATCGAGAAGGGAAGCCGCATGGTCAGGGTTTGTATCAATAGTATCCTTAATTTCTTTCATTATCTCTTCATCTGTTTTTAGATATATTTCTTCTTCTGATATAAATTTACCAACCGACTCACCATAACCTAAATTCTCAGACGCACCTTTAAGTATAGCAAGATTTAAGAAATGTCCTGTCTCTTCCCAAATACCAAATTCTCCCTTTGCAACATTGGCTTTAACATCTTCGCTTGACTTGCCTAAAAATGAAAACTCCCAATCATGTATAATCCCAGCACCATTTGTAGCGAGATGTGTTAACATTTTATTTTTTATAAGTTCGATCATTATATTTGATAAACCATTTTTGATGCTATGAGCCCCGAATGTAAGCATTACTTGTCTGTCATGTTCTCTCGCATTTTTGATTTTGCAAGCAAGGTCTTTTATTGTTTTTATATTGACTTCAGATATATTTGCTTTGGTATCAAGTTTAACATAGTCTTTTGATATATCTACTTTATTATATCGTTCAGAGAGACTTTTGAATTTTATATTTTTTCTATCAAATTTATACATACTTTAGTATAATAAAATTGCATTAATAATCAAGGTATTTTTAATTTGGGTATTTTGTTAGATATTATAAGCGTTGTTAAATGCAATATATTCATGGGTAAGGTCAGAGAATATGTAATAGTCGTCAAATTTTGTTTTGAATCCACAATTGATTTCTATTTTATACTCATCTAATTTCATCGAGTTTAAGAATTCTTCGTTTTGGCTATTATCTATAATTTTTCTTTTATCATATGCTAAAAAGCCATTTATTTTTATTTTGGCAATATCAGGATCGAATTGGCTTGATGTCTCAGAGGCTATAGATATTAACTTTATAGGGTCTATTTTCGAAACACTTAATGAAATTTTTACTATAGTTGATATAGCTATCGACTTTGCAATATCAAGTGCCATTTTTGAAGTTTTGGCAGATTTAACATATATAGCTGCAATTTTGATTGAGCCCTCGCCATCTTTTACTATCATTTTGGCAAGATTCTCGCAAATAGTTTCTAATGCATTTGTGAAAATTGTATAATTTTTTTTTGTTTTTACAGTTATAACTTTATTTTGTATAGCAGCATTTGCCATAATAATTGCACTATCATTTGTTGATGTGTCATTATCTATAGAAATTCTGTTTAAGGTTTTATTGATAGCAGAATTAAAAGATTGTTTTAATGTCTTTCTGTCAATATTAATATCAGTAAAAATAAATAAAAGCACCGTAGCCATATTTGGATGAATTGAAGAATTTCCTTTAGCCATAGCGAAGAAACTTCCAACTTTACCATCGACTTCAACTTGTAAGCTAAAACATTTTTCATGTTTATCGCTTGTACAAATAGCTCTGGGTGCATTATTAGGATGTGCCTCAAGGTCTTTGACTAGATGATCTATGCTATTTGATATTTTATCCATTTCAAGCTGAACGCCAATAATACCAGTCGAAGCAACTAGAATGTTTGTGGATTCACATTCTAGCTTTTTGCTTAAACTTTCAACATAATTAACTACATTTTTATAACCTTCTCGGCCTGTGCCAGAATTAGCTATTTTGCTATTTATAAATAATGCTTTAATTTTATTTTTATCATTTTTTCTCGAAAAAAGCACAGGAGCTGCTGCGAATTTATGCTTCGTATACATTCCAACAGCTTGTGCATAAGGATTGCTCACAATAAGAGCAATATCATAATCATTATTTTTGAGTCCAGATTTCACCGAAGAGACTTCAAAGCCTTTAGGAAAGTTTTCACTTTCATTAGACATTAAACAAATCTTCCTCTTCTAAGTCAATATCTAAATCTCTTATTTTTTTATTTTTTCTATCTTCATAGTTTATTCTTTTTCTAACAAAAAAACGACTAGAAGAGTCTTTAGTAGGTTCTGTTTCTTCTATAATACCAAAAGTTCCACCACCTAAATAGACAATTTTTTCTTTTTCACTTAATTCGTTCGACTTCTTCAAGTCTTCTAATATACAATCAAAGTGAGCAAGACCACCCAATGTGCTATGCTTTATAGCTTCATCTGTAATATATATTTCATTACTACATACTGGGCATATCGGTTTTACGATAGAATCATCATTTTTTCTACGTTGTATATATTCACTTTCATGTTGTTCAATACTTTTTTTAGGCGCATCATTTCTAGGTCTATTATCATTATTTTTATAATTTCTATTACCACCATAGCTGCTACCACCACCGCCACCACTTCTATTGCCGTAGCTAGAACCACCACTTCTGTTACCATAACTACCGCCGCTGCTAGAGCCACCG
>CAMQVF010000006.1 GCA_947038115.1 uncultured Spirochaetia bacterium | reverse complement strand
CTACACAGGCGAAGACACTCTTTCCCTACACGACGCTCTTCCGATCTGATAAATTGGCTAAACTACTTCTTCCTTCTGTAAAAAATGAAGTGACTGAACTTACTGAAGAAGAAAGAGCTAAAAAAATAAGTGCTAAAGAGCAGATTAAAAAACGTATTAGAAGTGGTGATTTTGATGATAGTTATGTTGAAATAAAAATGAACCCTTCACAAAATAAAATGGTTGGAATAATTCCTGGTATGGGTATGGAAGAAGCTGACATGATACAATCGATGATGGGTTCTATTATGCCTAGTAATAAAAAAAGTAAAAGACTTAAAGTGATTGATGCTAAAAAATATTTAATTGCTGAATCTAGTGAGTCACTTATTGATATGGATAAAATTACTTCTGATGCTTTAAATATAACTGAAAATATGGGTATTATATTTTTAGATGAAATCGATAAAATTGCTAGTAATAATAAGTCGGATCATGCTGATGTTGCACGCCATGGAGTTCAAAGAGATTTGCTTCCTATAATTGAGGGAACAACTGTGAACACAAGATATGGCCCTATAAAAACAGATCATATATTATTTATAGCTGCTGGTGCTTTTCATAGCAGTAAAGTTTCTGATCTTATTCCTGAGCTTCAAGGTCGTTTTCCTATTCGAGTAGAACTACAGGCTTTATCAGAGGCTGACTTTAAAGAAATTCTTACAACACCGAAAAATGCTATTACAAAACAATATCAAGAACTTATGAAAACAGAAAATGTTCATATATTATTTACTGATGATGCACTTGATTCTATCGCTAGTATTTCTTATAATATAAATTCTAGTGTTGAAAATATTGGTGCTCGTAGGCTTTATACTATAATGGAAAAAATATTCGAAGATATTTCTTTTGCCGCAGATGATAACAGCGGTCAGACTATCACGATTGATGCAAGCTATGTTAAAGAGTGCATAAGAGACATAGAAGAAAGTCGAGATGTTAGCAGATATATTTTATAATTAGTAAATAAAAATTATGTGGAGAGTGTTTCATGGTTGAGAGTCCTAGATCTTTTATTGATTGGAAAAAAAGCTATGAAACGGGAATAAAGCAAATAGATAATGAGCATAAGTATTTATGTTCTATTATAAATATTCTCTATGATGCTGTGATTACAGAAGACTCTGATAGTGATGAGGCTTTTAGTAAAGCATTAAAGGAAATTATATATTATATTCAGTGTCATTTTAAAAATGAAGAAGCCATTATGGCTAAAGTTAATTATCCATTTATAGAAAAACATAAATATATGCATAAAGTACTTGCTTCAACTGTAGTCGAAAGTGCTGAAAAATACTATAGTGGACAACCATTTGTAGTGCATAGTTTTATTAGACTTCTTAGAGACTGGCTTTTAGAACATATTGCTTTAGAAGATATAAAAATGACTAAAATTGTTATAGCGACTCTTCAAGCAAAAAAAAAGCAAGCTCAAATTATTCAACATGATACATAGAAAGGTCTTCTTCTGTTGTATGTGACAAGAAATTTATGAATGTATCAAATAAAACTGGGTCTAATTTTACATGGTTTTCTATAAATTCTGTTTTCATTATTTTAACAGCTTCTTTATTTGTAAAAACTTTTCCACCAGGTCTATATTTTCTTGCAGGGTCTATTAAAGCATCATAAACATCAACAATCTCGAGCATTTTTGATGGTATATATGCCAAAGCATCACAACGGTCAGAATTTTTAGCATCATAAGTTAATATAGAACTTATTCTAAATTTTGAATCCTTTTCCTTTTTGTCTTTATAAAATGTACTAAATGGACCATAACCAAGTCCATAATATTCATGGTGAAAAGCTAGAGTTAATATAACTTCAAGTGGGTATTCGCCTGTTTTTGTTACAAGGGCATAACTATTAAATAAATGTTGCTCAATACGCTCGGTGTCTCTTCCTGTAGCACTTTCAAAATAGTTTAAATCCTTAACTTTTCCTATGTCATGAAGTAAAGCACCTACTGCATAAAGATATAAATCACTTTCAGGAAGTGAACGCATGCCTCTATCGATACATTGTTCTATTGTTGTAAATTCTTTGTATATAATATTTTTAGTCTCGTCATTGATATTATAAGTTTTTAATACTCTATCATAATAATTTTTATATTTATCTGCAAAAGTAGTTCTTACTTTATGTATGAATGCAGATGAATTATTTATCATACTATTATAGTAGTTCAAAAAATTTATATATGTTATGAATACTCGATTAGAATGAGCCATAACTCCACCATCAGAGTAATGTCTTAGTTCGTCAAATACTTTTTGAGTTTCTAGGTTTTGAATTAATATGTTCGATATTGTAGTTACAAGTTCAATTGTTTGAGTAGTTATCGCCTCATTGCTTTTCTTAAGTTCTTCAATATCAATTTGTTGAGTTTTAAGCTTTTGAATGCTTTCAAACATATTTATTTTATTGATAATACCTAGGTCATTACTTATATCAGTGATATCTTGAGCTACTTTATGTGTAACTTTAGGAGTTTTGCCTAATGCTTCTAACTTTTTATTATAGCTTTTTAAAGTGTCTACCTTTTGTTGATAAGGCATTTGATGCACTTCAGCCATTCTCTCATTCATTTCTTTTTCTGCTTCTTCAGGAGTTTTAAATGAATAACTAACTTTGCCAATAGTCATTCTACTATTCATAATTTCTTTATAGTTCTTAGGTAGATATAACTTTATATTTTCATATTTATCAGACTCTAATAAAATGCTTATTTGTTCTTCTGGAAAAACTACATATTTTTCTTCTTTATTTTTACGCAGTATTGGAATGCCACATTCTGTGAGGTCATCAATAATCGTTCTTATATGTTCAATCGCTACTTCTTCGTATACAACATCATTATCATCTATATTTTCCATGATATTCCTTCTAAATTAAATTTAGTCAAATTATATTATATAATAAAATATAAAAAAGAGTAGTATTAATAGTAGAAAATTATAAAAAATTTGTTAAAATATTTTGAAATATATTTTATAGTCTTTACAATTTTAATTTATATTGTTATAATATGGTTGTGAATATTATGTTTTTAGCTTTTATATTAATAATACTAATTGTTTTTTTATTTATATTTTGCGCATTATTTTTTTTATCACTTTTTAATAGACTCTGGCTATTATTGCATAATCTTTTTTACAAGAATAGAGAAGATTGTCCATTTTGTCATGGTAAAAGAACTATGATTCTTTATAAAACAGATGATGGACTTAAAGAGATATGTAAGCGGTGTAAATTTTCTATAGATATAGGAGATAAAAATAATTGAGATATTTTTTATAAAGTCGTGTTT
Organism: uncultured Spirochaetia bacterium; assembly: GCA_947038115.1. Lineage (GTDB taxonomy): Bacteria > Spirochaetota > Brachyspiria > Brachyspirales > Brachyspiraceae > CAMQVF01. Next base: position 48,216 of record CAMQVF010000006.1, on the reverse strand, counting down.
TGAAAAAATTGCGAGAGGAGGGAGTCGAACCCTCACGCCATTGGCGCTAGATCCTAAGTCTAGTGCGTCTGCCAATTCCGCCACCCTCGCGACTGGTTAATACTTTATACTATAAATATAAAAATTGCAAGTATGTTTAAAAATATTCTTATATTTAGATATTCTGTTTGAAAACTGTTATTATCGAGAATACTTAGCTTTAAAATATTTATTTTTTGTCGATATTGTGTTATAGTTCGTGCGATATATTGTATATTTTAGGAGATACGTTTCTATGTTAAAAATTAATACCTCAGGGCTTCAATTTAAAATTGGCTTATCTATTACTATATTTCTTTTTTTAATTCTTCTTGTATTAGCAACCTTTAATGGTTTCTTTGTTGGAAGAATGTCTAAAGACTTATCTTATGGACTTCTTGTCGAGACAGAAAAAAAAATAGCATCTGACGTAACTGGCTTTGTACAAAGTTCTTATGATAATTTAGATGGTGTTTCTATAGTATTAGAAAAATTAATAAATGATGGTTTGCGAGATAGAAATTGGATGGAAGGTATTATGGTAGAAATTTTAACAGGTCTACCAAGTGATATAGGAGGAGCTTCTCTTTCTTTTAAGCCTAATTTCTTAGATGATGATATTAATTATGTCGATTCAAAATACAGTAGTGCGAAAGGGCAGTTTTCTGTCTATGTTTATAGAGATCCTCAAGGAAAGATATTATCTCGTCCATTTACAGCAGAAGAGTTAGACGCCGATTACTATCACATTCCTATGGCGACAAAAAAACCTTATGTTACTGATTTTTATTACTTTAATATAGGTGGTGAAGATAAACTTATGTATACTTGGTCTGTACCAATTATTGAAAAAAATATTGTTGTAGGGGTTATGACTGTCGATCTGTTTGCGGAAGTAGTTCAGAATATGGCTCAAGCTGATAGACTTTATAAAGATTCAATAATAACTTTATTTAGTCATACAGGTGTTATCGTTTCTCCTCCTGCTGGAAGGCCTGATGACATGGGTAAAAATATATATGATGTTTTTCCGTCTTATAAAGAAGATATGATGCTTGAGCGTATGTCTAAGGGTGAATCTTTTGTCTATGAAAGAAAAAATTCACTGAATGGAGTAGATAGCATATATACTGTTCAAGCTATACAGGTGTCTGAAGGTACTTATTGGGGGCTAATGGTCGCTAGTCCTAAAAAAGAAGTATTTAAGGAATCTAATTTTGTACTTACTGTGCTAATTGTATTTAGTATTTTTATAGTTTTATTTATTAATATATTTATGTTCTTGACATTAAAGCGTAAAGTTTTAAGACCAATATTGTTTTTCTTAGGAGACTTAGAAAGGTTAGCTGGTGGTGATTTGGACTGGTCTCCACCTGTTTTCTATCTGAAATCTAAAGATGAGTTTGGGCAATTATCACGTGGGTTAGCACAATTACTCGATAGACTTAATGATACAATAGGTAATGTGAAATTTGTTTCAAGTCAAGTGGAGTCTGCAGCAAATGAGGTTTCATCTGGAAATGCAGATTTATCACATAGAACAGAGTCACAGGCGGCTGTTTTAGAAGAGACAGCGGCTAGTATGGAAGAGATGGCTTCTAGTATTAAAGCTTCAGCTGATAATGCTAAAGAAGGAAATAGAATGATGGCTGAGTCTAAAGATTCAATCCTTATTGCTGGAGATATAATTTCAAGTACAACTAAAAACATTGAAGATGTATTAGCATCTAGTGTAAAAATTAATGAAATTACTAAGATAATAGAATCTATCGCTTTACAGACTAATATTCTTGCACTTAATGCTGCAGTAGAAGCTGCTCGTGCGGGAGAGCAAGGGCGTGGGTTTGCGGTTGTAGCAAGCGAGGTTCGTGAGTTGGCACAAACTACACAAACTTCAGTTAAAAATATAACAGAGCTTACAGCAGAATCGAATACTAAAATTAAACTAGCAACTGACACTGCTCGTAGGTCTAAGGAAATATTTGTTGAGATTCAGGCAAAAATAGAAGATACTTCGCAGATTATGCAAGAAATTACTGAAACTGCTATTGAACAACAGTCGGGTGTAGAGCAGATTAATAGAGCTGTAACAGAGATGGATGTGGCTACTCAACAAAATGCTGCTTTGGTTCAAGAATCTACTTCATCGGCTGATGCTTTGCTTTCTCAGGCTAAAGATTTAGTTGAGTTTGTTGACTTCTTTACTACTAGATCAGGTAGTGATGAGAATGCGGCTAATATGTTGGGTTCTAAAAGTAATATTATATCTCCTATAAAGAATAATATGTCTAGTATAAATAATTCTAAAAAAGTAGAATCGTCTCAAAAATATGAAGAGCGTGAATCTAAACCTTCTTTTGCTAAAGCAGCTAAGTCTTCAAGTGGTAGCGAATTTGGTAGCGGAACTTTATCTTCTAACTCTAATGATGATAACGATTTTGAATCATTCTAGGTAGAATATTTGATATTTTTCGAGGGATATAATTAGGAATATTAATGTACGTTAAACGTTTAACTTTATATGGCTTTAAATCTTTTGCTCTAGAAACACATATAGATTTTTATGAAGGAGTCACTGTTGTTTTAGGTCCTAATGGAATAGGAAAAAGCAATATCGTTGAAGCTTTTTTATGGGTTTTGGGTGAGCAGTCAACTAGTAGACTTAGAATTGACAGTTCTAGAGGACTTGAGAGCGTTATATTCCATGGAACAGATACTAGAAAATCATCATCACTTGCTGAGGTTGTACTTACTCTTGATAATCAAAGTCGCTGGCTTAAAGATTATGATATGGATACTGTGTCTGTTACTCGAAAGTATTATCGAAAAGGTTTATCTGAATATTATATTAACGATGAGACTGTAAGGCTTAGAGACCTTGTCGAAATGTTTTTAGATACTGGTTTGGGCAAGAATGCTTATTCTGTTATTAAACAGGGTATGGTTGATAAAATTGCACAACAAAAGCCAGAAGATAGAAGAGCACTTATTGAAGATGCTGCGGGTATTAGTAAATATTTAGAACGCCGAAGAGAGGCTACTCGTAAACTTGAGGAGTCGGATAAAAATATTCTTAGCGTGAAAAGTGGAATTAGAGAAGCTGAAAAGCATTATAAATTCTTAAAAGAACAAGCTAATAGAACAGAGCGGTACTATCAACTTACAGACGAGAAAAAAAAAGTAAACATTACACTAAATGTTATTAATATTAAAAGATTAAAGATTACTCTTGAAACTCAAACTAAATATGTCGATGAGATGTCTGAAAAAAAGATAGAGATTGAAAAAGAGCTTACCGATTTGGATAATAAAAAACGTGATGAGCTTATAAAGTTTGAAGAGACAAGAGCATTATCGGTTGAGCTTGATAAGCAGGTATCTTTAATTAAGTCGGATATTTCTCATATAGAAAATATGTATAAAGATATTGAAGTACAGCTTGACTCTATCGATAAAGATAAAAAAGAATATTCTGACCGAAAAAATATTACTACTGCAAAAATTTTAGACAATAAACAGCAAGTAGTTTCTATTGATTTAGAAATAAAAAATATATTAGAATCAATTCAGACATCAATTATTCAGCAAGAGAAAGAACATAATATTATAGCAGGTGAGCAAAATAAAATCACTAACTATACTAATAATATAACTCTTTTGGCAGATGCTAATGATAAAGCAAATACAGATATTGATGATTTAAGACAACAACAATATGAAGTTATAAATAAAATTATTTCTGAAATTGACGAAAAAAAACGAGATATTACAAGTTCATACTTTTATCAAAATATAGATAAACATGAGCATGATATAGATATAGGCTTTCAAAACCTACTTAACTCTACAGATCATACAATGAGCACCATATTAGATTTTGAAGCAATGGGTGCATTCGAGAATATGACAGATATTCATTATGCGAATATGGTTACATTTTTACGTGACTTAAAGTATTCACTTGAAACAGAAAAAACTGATACTGTTTTACTTAGAGATATATTTAAAGAGTATAATAAAATAAAAGACCCGTTTATAAATTTATTATTTGATAAGCAGGGAACATATACTCAAAAAGAAAATATAGATAAGGCTATTGCTAATTTAGAAAGCATAATAAAAAGAAATAAAGAAGAGATAGAAACAGCGAATGTTAATATTTCTATATCAAATGAAACAATGTCTCAGTCTAATTCGAGATTAACTACTCTCACAGTAGATCAGGCTAGATATGAGGGTGGACGCCGTACATTTGAAGAGCGTAAGTCGATGGTCATTAAATCTATTGTAGCGCTTGAAGAAGAAAATAATTCTATAGCTGAAAAAATTGCTAGAATTGAGACACAGTATAATAATATAAAACTTAAGTTTAAAGAATATAAAGATAAATTAAAAGATTTAGAAGAAAGAAAGATAAAAATTGAAAGAGAGTTTAAATCTAAAGTTGTCGAGACTAAGTCGGCAGAATCAACTATTACAACTGTTGAGGCGAGCTTGGGAAAAAAGTTTAGAAAATTAAATGAAATAAAAGAAGAACTTACAAAAACAACAGAAAGAATAAATCAGACAAATTATAAGATTAAAGATATTTATGACCACTTCTATGAGAATTTTGCTATAAGACTTGAAGAATTTGAGGTGCAAGTTTTACCTTCTAATGATGAGTTTGCATTAAAAACCAAACTTGAAAATATTAATACTAAAATTAAATCTTTGGGTGGAATTAATGAAATGGCTTTAGACGAGTATCAGGAAGCTAAAGAAAGATATGAGTTTTTAACTAAACAAAGAGAAGATTTAGAAAAGTCAAAAGAAGAGATTATTGGTATTATTGAAGAGGCTAATCAAAAGGCGAGTGAAGAGTTTTTAACTACTTTCAATGAAATAAATTCCAAATTTGCTGAGACTTTCAAAATATTATTCGGTGGAGGAAAGGCCGGTCTTATAATACAAAATCCTCAAGACTTGCTTAATAGCCCAATAGATATTATCGCACAACCCCCGGGTAAAAAAATGGAAAATATTATAGCATATTCAGGTGGTGAACTTGCTATGGCTGGGCTTGCTTTGGTTTTTGCTATATTTTTGTACAGACCAAGTCCTTTTTGTATTCTCGATGAGGTTGATGCTGCTTTGGATGGTGCTAATATTATTCGCTATAAAAACATGGTGAAATCATTATCTGATAAGACGCAATTTTTAGTTATTACACATGATGAAGTTTCTGCGACTATTGCTGACACATATTACGGCATTACATCTGAAGAGAAGGGTGTTTCAAAAGTTTATACTGTTAAAGTTGATGAGAAAGGCTCGGTTAATGGCAGTGATGATAATTTAGTTAATGCATAAAAAATTTAACTTGTATTATAATAATTTTAGAATAAGATAATATAATATATGAAAAAAATAAAAGCAAAAAAAAGTCTATTTTCGAAAGTCCTACTATATTCAATACTGATATTTATTTTTATCGGTGTAGTTTTCTCATTGGTATCTGGTTATTTTGTATTCGCTATATATAGAGATTGGCTTTCACGCAAAGATGATAGTATGGCTACACTTGAAGAATATTATAATATAATAGTTATTCGAGGCGATGAAAAGAAGATAAGATATTTTAATCCTCTTAATCCATTTGGAAATTCTCCTCCAACCCGTATTTATGATAAAAATTCGATACTTATAGGCGAGTATATGCCACCAGCCTATGAGGTTGTAAATGTCGATGATATTAATTCTATTTTAGAAAATATGCTTATTGTAATGGAAGATCAGCAATTTTATAAACATGGTGGAGTTAATTATATACGTTCAGCATATTTAGGTTTTCAGTCGATTTTAGCGGGGCGTATTGTAGGTGGAGGCTCAACTCTTACTCAACAGCTTGCGAAGTTATTATTTACAAAAAGTGAGAGAAGTTTTAAAAGAAAAATATTTGAAATATTCGTCGCTCATGAAATAGAAAGAAGATATGAAAAAAGAGAAATTCTTGCCATGTATTTAAATACTGTATATTTAGGTGCGGGGAACTATGGGTTTGAGGCTGCGGCAAATTACTATTTCGATAAAACACTTAGAGAATGTCGACTTGTTGAATATGCAATACTTGTTTCGATGTTGCCGAATCCTACTTATTATTCTATTGTTAATAATCCTGAAAATAACAAGAAAAAAGTTAAACAAATTTTATCGAGAATGTATAGTCATGGATTTATAGATAAAAATACAATTGAAGAAGAGATGAAAGTTTTTGAATATGCCTATAGTGATTTAGAGAAATCGGTTCAAGGTTCTCAATGGAAAATGACTGTAAATAGAACTCCTTATGTGAATGAATATGTTCGACAGCAGTTGCTCGACTATTTTGATGAAGATGAGTTAGCACTTTCAGGACTTAAAATATATACGACAGTTAATGAAAGACATTACAGAACTTCAGATGCTATAATAAAGAAAAAAATTAGAGACATTCAAGCTAGTTCGTCAGATGAAAGTATTCAAGGAGCTTTCGTTGCTATTGATGCCAAAACAGGTGGAATCATTAGTATGATAGGTGGCGATGGTTATACTTTTGATAATCAATTTAATAGAGCGTTTCAAGCAAAAAGACAAATTGGTAGTGTTATGAAACCGTTCATATATTTATATGCTTTTGAAACAGGTTTGCATCCTTTTACTAAAATTATAGATACCAATTATACATATCCTCAAGGAGTGGGCAAAGAGCCTTGGTCGCCTCGTAATTTTAATAGACGTTATATGGGTGAGATTACAATTGAAACAGCATTAATTAAATCTATAAATACAGTGTCTGTTAAACTTTTATATGATGTTGGACTCAACTATTTTGTGAAAAATTCAAGATATTTTTTTGGAGAGAATGCTTATATTCCTAATGCTTTATCAATAGGGCTTGGAACTGTTGAAATGTCTCCACTTGATTTGGCTAGTGCATATACTGTCTTTGTTAATTATGGAACTAGATTTAATCCTTATATTGTTGAGAGAGTGGTTGATCATGATGGTAATGAAGTTAATATTGATAATTTAGTTGACAAAGCACCTATAAAAATAGATTCTGTTTCCGATTCATCTTATTATTTTGTTAATTCAATTCTTCAAAAAGTTTTGGATTCTGGTGGAACAGCATCGAGAAGTGCAAGAGAAATGAATGTAACATATCCTTCTTTTTCAGCAAAAACTGGAACAACTAGTGATCATCGAGATGCTTGGTTTGTTGCCTATAATACTGATATTGTAGTTGTTACTTGGATTGGTAGTGATAAAAATAATGTTATGCCTAGTAATGCTCTTGGTGGAGTTGATACGGCGAAGGCAGCTTTAGAGTATTTAAATAATGTCATACCTAATGCTGATAAAAATTTTACTTGGAAACTGCCCGAGGGTGTGAAAGTGATAGAAGTTTGTGCGGTGTCGGGCTTGCCTCGTAACCACACATGCGATGATATTAAACCATTTACTATTGGTAGTATCGATATTTCTACTCAATGCCCTATTGATCATTTAAGAACAGAGGATGAGATTATAGAAGAAGGTTCAACTAATTCTCAAAGAGAATATAGTATTGATAATATAGTAGAACTTAAAGAAGAAGAAATATTTGACCCTAGTGATGGAAAAATAAAAAATTAGAGTTACTGTACTTTTGCTTAGGAGTGTTTATGTTTTGCTGTTCTCTAAAAAAGAAGAAGTTTGCATTGGTATTTGCAGGGGGTGGAGGCAAAGGCTCATACGAACTGGGTGTTTTTAAGGCAATTAAAGATTTGGGTTTATATAAAAGAATTAAGGCTATATCTGCAACTTCAGTCGGTGCTTTTAATGGCTGTTTTTTTGTTCAAAATGACTACAATACACTTGAGTATTTATGGCTTAATAAAGTTCAAGATAAAATAATTACTAGACATTCTGATAGTATTATTGAGAATTTAAAAACAATATTTTTAGATGAAGATATAAAAGTAAGTCTTAAAAGTCTATTTATTTCTTTGGGGAATTCTGGTATATTGTCAAGGGACGGACTTCTCGAACTTATAGATGAATATTTGGACTTGGATAAAATTTCAACTTCTAAAATAGATTTTTTTATTTCAGCAATAGGACTTGACCCTTTAGGAATTAATTATTTCAAGGTAAATAAACTGGATGGAGAAAAAATAAAATCTATACTTTTGGCAAGTAGTTCTATTCCAGTTCTATTTGGAGTTGAGAATATCGACGGTAAAGATTATATTGACGGTGGTATTAAATCTTTGGGTGGAAGTAATGTGCCCATAGAACCACTTTTAGACGCTGGGTATAAAAATATAATTGTTATTCACTTGAGCCCTAACAGTGAACTTGAATATCATGAAGGTGTAAATATGTATCATATTATTCCTGATGTTTCACTTGGCAGTTTTATTAATGGCGTCTTAGACTTCTCGCTTGATAGCACTAAAGAAAGAGCAAACTTAGGCTATCGAGATGCAATGAAAGTTTTGTGTAAGATTAAACTATAAAAATAATTTCTAATTTTAAGCTTCTATACTTAAGGAGATTATTATTATGGAACAACTCGGTATAGAACTTTCTTTGGAAGACAACTTTTCACAAGCATTCTCTTCAATTTCTTCAAGCGTAATATCTACTTTTGATACTATGGGCAGCAAATCAAATGATGCTGTTGGCATGTGGCAGTCGGTTATTACCAGTGTTACAGATTCAATTCCTGTGGTAGGCAATGTGGTTTCAGGTTTTATAGACTCACTTTTTAATTTGAGTGATAATAGAGGTAAAGCCCAGATGGACGCTTATAAATCGAAAGCAAATCAAATGGCACAAGAAAATTCATTGATGGAGTCTGAACTTAAATATTCTTTGGCTAGTGATGAGAGAGCGACAAGTGAGGCTTTACATCAACTCAAAATAAGTAACTTAATGCAAGAAATAGAAATGAGAAAAAAAGCTGGTGAAGATGTATCAAAATATGAAATTCAATTAATCGAGCAAGAGGCTAATTATAGAGAAGCAAAATTAAAAGAATCATTTGATCAAAGTAAAGAATATATGAATTTTGAAATGGAGCAGTTTAAATTTTTATCGAGCTTAGGCGAGGGTGGTTTTGATAGTTCAGGTTCGCAAATAAGTTTTTTATCTGGTCAAATTCAAAAGCTTGAAACTATGTATAATGTTGGCGATGTTAAAAATATTAGCTCTGCCGAATATATGAATTATACAGATGAGCAAAAATATGCGGTTGATAAAATAAGAGATTTAATTTTGGAGATGGATAAAATATCTAAATCAGATATAAAAGCGGAAGTTAATTTTGGGGCATCAGAGTCTATAAAAGAAACATTAACGCCTGCAATTCACACTTATAATTTGAATGTGAGAAATGATTTTTCAAGTGCATTTATTTCAGACACCCCTCGTGAGTTTTATTCATCACATCTTGAGCCGTTGATTAAAGAGACTTTAGAAAGGGAAACTTTAAGATATGGTAAGAGCTAAAAAATAATTTAGTTTTTGATATAAAAAATCCGGCAAGAATAATTAAATCCTGCCGGACACAAAAATATGTATTATCTATTTTTATTCAAATACAGTTTGTTCTGTAATTTCAGTTTGTAAAGCTACTAAAGCTTTTTCAACCATTTTACGTCTAATTTTTTTACTAGCTTCTTCACCAAGAGGAGGATTTCCTAAAGGATAAGGAATACCAACACCAGGTATAATTCTATTCGCACCAATCGTTAGTGAAATAGGAACTACTGTCGCCATGTGAACTACAGGAATACCAACACGCTCAATTTCTTTGACCATCGTTGCACCGCAACGAGTACAAGTGCCTCAGGTAGATGTAAGTATTACAGCTTGAACACCGTCAGCCAATAATTTTTGAACGAATTCTTCACCAAAACGTTTAGCATTTCCAGTAGAAGTTCCAGTTCCTGTTGTTGAAATGAAATAATTAACCAGTTGACCAATTCCACCTTCTGATTCAATTTCTCTCATAACATCAAGAGGTATAACAAGGTTCGGATCTTCAGTAACAAAAGCTCTGTCATATCCACCATGAACAGTCATAAAATCTTTAGGGTTCATTGTTTTCATACCATCAATGCTATAAACACCATATTTAGTAGCACTTGAACTCTCAACTTTGTCAGGGTTACCAGTAGGAACAATTCCACCACTTGTAACAATTGCAATTCTAGTCGATTTAATATCTTTTATAGCAGCAGCTGGTGCGACTCTATCAAAAGTAGGCATTGGATATTCAGTCTCAACTTTATCACCTTTAATTTTTTTAACAAGTGCATCAACAGCTCTTGTAGCACCTCTAACTTCATTAAAATAATTTACCCTAATTCCACGCTCAAAATAACCTTCTTCTTTAGGAGAAAGAATTTCTTTTCCTTCAGTCATTTTTTTAGCCAATGCAACAACTTTAGGAAGTGTGTTTTTCATGTCGGCAGCAGAATGTCCAGTTTCGATTATATGTAAATCTTTACGATACATATCTACACCCGGGTTCTCTTTGTACATAGCAGTGATTGCAGGAATTGATAATTTCTCTTCGACTGCTTTACAAATAGCACCACAAGCAACACCATATCTACCAGCTTCAAATGCAGGGCCAGCAATAAACAAATCAGGGCTATATTTTTTAACCATCTCTAAAATTCTATTTTCAGCTTCTTGAAGATTTTCAGCATAGAAATTATCGCCACAGAAAATAGTCGCAACAATTTCATAGTCGCTTCCAAATTCTTTAGCTAATCCTAGACCAGGGCCTATAATTTCTTCTTTGATTTGAGGCTCTATTCCAGCCTTCTCTTCTCCACCAACTCCAGCAAAGAATTGGTTTATATAATGTATAACTTTCTTTTTAGCCATTTAATATCTCCTTAAAATAATTAAAGCAACTTAGTATGTTCTAGCTGTGAGTTTGTTGAATCCATTAGCTATAGTAGAAGCAATTATTATTTGTAATTCCGCTTCGATACTGCCGTCAGATTTCAAACTACCATCATAACCACCAATCATAGTTTCAACATAGTCAAGTGTTCCTATAACTTTATCCATTGGTGGGAAGTTTACTATAACATTACCATTACCACATGATATTAAAGTGTCAGCCTCTACAACTGCATCAGCTAATGATTGAGATTTTCCATCTCTACCAGGGAATTCATCTGTTATTAATACAACTTTAATTCCTTTGTTTGATACTTTTTTACAGTTCATCATTAAGTCAGTATCAGGATTGCCATATCCTTCTTCAGTAATAATAACACCATCAAGACACATATGTTCAGCAAGTTTTGCTACCATGTCAGATGAGCGTTCTTTATCAGCCAAGAATACATTTTCATTTGTAAGAATTACACCGATGAAGTTTAAATCTTTACCATGTCTTTGATACAAGTCTTCAATTACAGGGTTATGAAAATGGTGATATGTTGTAACTTTATCGCAAGGAGCTACACAGTTTCCACTAACTATTGCACCGTCCATAATTTCAGTTGGATACATAAAAGTAGGAACAAACTGTTTTGCATCAACACCATAATAATAAGTGTCATGCAAAAGACCTTGAGACTGCAACATGTGAACATATCCAACTTTTGGCAAATTAGGATATTGATTTACTTGCTCAAGCAATGGCTTAGTTTCATAAGTAACGATTTCATCAGGTGTAACATTTCTGCCAGCTTCACCTATAAAATTAGCTACTTGAAGACCAGCAAGTCTACCAGCTTCTTCATAGTTATGAGTAGTTATGCCTTCTTTAGGTTCAATTACTATACAAACATTATTTGTTTGAGAAAACGGTGTATATTTAGCAGTCTCGCCTGACATATCAATTATGCCTTCTTGAAAGCCAACAATCTTACCGCAAGTAATTACGCATGAGCCAACCAAAGCATGAGTGCGTCCACTACCAACTTCTTTTACCTTGTTTATAATACCCGGGAAAATGCCACCGCTACCACTTACTTTAACACGTGGTTCGATAACATCTTTTACAGGTGCTATTCTAACAGACTCTCCGGGCCTTGCTAGTTCAACTTTAGCTGATATAAGCCTTTCGTCTTGTAGAACTAATTTTTCTATATCTTTAGCACATACATATAGAACATTTTTTTCCACTTTCGTTTTATCAGCAAACTGAACATCCTTAATAAAAATCTTACCAAGTTCTAATTTCATTAATGCCTCCAAACTGTATTAATTTTGTATTTATATAAATCTAAAAGTTTTAACTTAAAGTGTTTTATATTCAATTTTTAGTTATGATTTTTCTTTTTTATTATAGTTGTAATACTTTTAAAAATCATTAAAAACAAAAGTAAAAACCCAACATATCCATTTATTACATACACAACATTTACAAGTTTATTAAATGGAACTTTCAGCCCAATTATACCGCCAATAACACCAATTACTATTGTAACAATAATAAAGTTTTTGCTTTTGTCATTATTTATTATTCTGCTAGAAACTGTCCAAAGCAATGGCACTGCTGTTGTATAAATACCAGCTATAACTATGACAGAAAATACAAATGCAAAAGTTGGATGCACAAGACCTGCTATATAAAGTGAAGGTACTTGTGAAGTTGCTACAGCTTCGATATGAGCTAATAGCCCTAAAGATACTATTAAAACAGCTACACAAAATCCGACAACTCCAAATACCATTCCCAAAACACCATCTTTTATATTTTTTGTTTTAGAACCAATTGCCGATATGAAAGCTGCAAGCCAAAGCATACAAAACCCTGTGTATGAAGCGGCAGCTAAAAACCAATTTGTCGAAGCTCTGAGTACTGGTAGTGTAGGAACAATTTCATGTCCTTCTTTTAGCCCACCAATATTACTAAATATTCCGTATAGTCCAAGAACTATTGAAAGCACAACTACTACAGGTCCTATTCTACCCAAGACATTAACTATTTTTCCAAGTCCAAAAGCTACAGTAGTTATAGATAAAACAACTAGCAGTATTCCACCAAATATTGAGGGAATTCCATATTGCTGATTTATAGTCGCAGCAGCTCCTGCAACCATAACTATATAAGACATATAAATGAATAGTGTAGAGAAGTAGTCGAAAAATGTGCCGATATATTTTCCACAATAATATTTGTAAATATCATTTGGTTTTTCAAATTTTTTATTGTAGCCAACCATAATAAAACTAGTTGATACATATACAAATAATGCAAACACTGTAAATGTTCCAGCTATTCCCCAAAATCCATAAGATGTAAAATACTGCAATACTTCTTGTCCTGTAGCAAATCCAGAACCGATTAAAAATGCCATAAATGCCCCTGCATATATTATAACAGTTGAAACGGATATTTTTTCCTTATTCATAAAGTCTCCTCACGATTTTAAATTTTATCTATAAATAGATAGGTATATATTTATTCAAACATCCTTCTATTAATGACAAATCTACCGTTTGGAAATCATTTTTTATTTTTTCAGTCAAGGTTCCAATTTGAGCATCTTTATTAAATTTTTTAAATATTTCTATACTGTTTTCTATTAGATTTAAGTTTTCAAAATCAATAGATTCTTCTGTCTTATATAGAATTATAGATTTATATGGTGTTTGATTAGGTTTAAGACTTCCACTAGATGGGTGTGTGAGTAATTTGTAGCCAGAGTGTATATAGTCTCTTGATTTCGTTAAGACTTGCATCATATCTTCACTTTCAATGAAGTCAATCGAGTAGTCATTACCGAATTTATTGGAAACTTTTTCATTGTTTGTTGTAATTAATATTAAGGCACGCCTGTACAAAGTCCACTCCTTCAAAATATATTGAATGCTACAAAAATTAAAGTATAGTCATTTTATGTTATTTGTCAAATTTAAGTTATACTTTTTAAGTAGCATTTTTCATGCATGATAAAATTTGTCTAGAATTTTATTTTTTATTTCAAAGTTATTAAATATTATTTTAAAAGACTTGACATAATAGTTTTTTATGTGTATCATAGTATACCGTATATTTTCGAGGTATATAAAAATCCCTTAAGGAGTGAAATTCTAATGGCTAGTGCGAAAATTAAAACAGAACAAATAAACTTGCAGTGTACAGAGTGTAAACGTAAGAATTACATAACAACTAAAAACAAGCAAAATGTTCAAGAAAAACTAGATCTTATGAAGTATTGTAGATTTGATAGAAAGCATACTCTTCATAAAGAGATTAAAGTTTCTAGATAAATTTTACTTAGGTCAGTAGTTCAATTTGGTAGAGCACCAGTCTCCAAAACTGGGTGTTGCAGGTTCGATTCCTGTCTGACCTGATTTTGTTCAATGATGAATTTTAAGGCTTGACTATGGCAGACAAAAAAAAAGGTAGCATAAGAGATTATTTTAGCGACGTGAAAAAAGAATTGTTTGAAAGAACAGTTTGGCCGACTCGTGCTGAAGTATTGTCTCAGACAGTGGTGGTTATATTTTTGCTGATATTGGCTTCTTTGGGGCTTGGTGGTATTGACTACATCGTGACTTTTACGACTAGGGCTCTTTTACAGGGCGACTTAGTTGCTGCGTTATTCGCTTCTAAGGTTACTTTGTTTGTTATCGTAGCTTTTGTTTTATTGTTTATAGCTTATTTCGCTATAAGGTATGTTAGAAAAAATAGGTATAACGGGTAATTTGATTTATTATGTCAGATATTAATTTTGATGAAAAAGACTATAAATGGTATATTGTTCACACGCAATCTGGTTACGAGAATAAAGTGAGTGAACGTATGTTGAAAAGAGCTTCAGAGGCTGGAATGTCTGACTTAATTGTCGACGTTTTTTTGCCATCTGAAACAGTTAAAATTATTAAAAATGGTAAGAAAGTAAACAAGGAAGAGTTTTCATATCCTGGTTATATTTTAGTTAAAATGATCATGAATGATGCAACTTATTCTATTGTTCGACGTACGCAAGGGGTCGCAGGCTTCATCGGCTCACATGCAACGACAAAGGAAGAGAGCCGTATAGTGCCTACGCCTTTAAGTGATACTGATATTTCTCGAATATTTGAAGATAAAGATAGAGAAGGTAAAGACGATATCAGTAGCGAACTTATGCGTATGGAATACGATATAGGCGAGAAAGTTCAAATCATCGATGGTCCCTTTAATGGACTTAGCGGTGTTATTGAAAACATTAACCCTGATAAGGGTAAAGTAACTGTAAAAATAGAGATTTTTGGTCGTAGCACTCCTACAGAGCTCGACTTTTTGAAAGTAAAGAAACTATAATTTCAAATATCAAAGAGGGAATAAAAAATGGCTAAAAGAGTAGTCGGAATAGTTAAAGTAAGAATTCCAGGCGGAGAGGCGACACCTGCACCTCCTTTGGGACCAGCACTTGGTCAGAAACAAATTCAGATAGCTGCTTTTGTTAAAGATTTTAATGCGAAGACTTCAAAACTTAAAGGTCAAGTGTTAAATACATACATCACAGTTTATGAAGATAAATCTTATACTTTTGTTACTAAGGGTGAGCGTACAGCGCAACTTCTTAAAAAGAAATTAGGTTTAGATAAAGGTTCAGGCGAGCCTAATAAAACTAAAGTGGCAACTATAACTCAACAACAACTTGAGGAAGTAGCAAAAGAAAAAATGGAATATTTATCTGCTAATGATTTAGAAGCAGCTAAAAAAGTTGTAGCGGGAACAGCCCGTTCTATGGGTATTAAAGTAGCAGAATAAGAGGTTTTATACTTCTACTTTTTTAATAATGCAATACCATTAAGTTTGAAATAGACTAAATGGAAGTAACAAATAATTTTTTATAAGGATTAATTATGGCAACTAAGGGTAAAAAACTTGGTGGTAAACGTTACGACGCTATTCGCAGTGCTACAGAGAAATTAAAGTTTCATTCTGTAGAAGAAGCTATCGAATTAGCTCGTAAAAATGCCACAGCAAAGTTTGACGAGACTATTGAGGTTACAGTAAATCTTGATATTCTACAAAAACACTCAATTAGAGATACTGTGTCTTTCCCGAATGCTTTTGGTAAAGAACGTATTGTAGCGGTATTTGCTCAGGGCGATAAGGCTGAAGAGGCTAAAGCTGCTGGAGCTACTTTTGTCGGTAATGAAGATTTAATTGAAAAGATTAAAGGTGGATTTACTGAATTTGATGTCGCAATATCTACTCCTGACTTAATGAAAGAAGTTGGTAAATTGGGACAAATTCTTGGTAGAAAAGGTTTAATGCCTAACCCTAAAACTGGAACAGTTACACTTGACATTGCTCAGGCTGTAAAAAGTTTCAAGAGTGGAAGGTTTGAGTATCGAGCCGACAAGAATGGTATTGTTAGAATAGGAATTGGTAAAGCTTCAATGGATTCTCAAAAGCTTACTGCCAACTTCAAAGTATTTTATGATGAAATTATAAGAAAAAAACCAAGCGATTTGAAAGGTGAATATGTCAGAGGTATTGGCATAACATCGACAATGGGTGTTGGTATTAGAATAGATCATAAAAAAGTAAAATTATAATTGCTAATAAGCTATTTATTTCACTCAATTTTATATTTTGTGATCCCATTATATAAATAGAAAAATAAGTAGTTAATCATATTAGAAGGTGGGGAACATGCCTAACAAAAAAAATATAGAAGCTGTTTCATTTCTTAAAGACAAAATTGAATCATGCGCTGGTTTAGTATTCTTCGATTATCGTGGAACAACTATGCCTCAGCTAACTGCCCTAAGAGAAGAGCTTGCTAAGTCATCATCTACATTAAAGATTTGTAAAAATTCTTTAGTAAATATTGCACTTAAAAATCTTGATAGAGTGGTTCATGACAATTTTTTCGTTGAGCCGACTGCTGTAGTGTTTGCAGATACAGATGTACCTGCTGCTGCTAAAGTTATAAATGAAGCATCGAAAAAAAATGCTAAGATAAAAATTAAAGGTGGATACTTGGGTGTCGACGTTTTAGACGCCGCAACTGTTGTAGTTGTCGCTTCTATACCTCCAAGAGAAGTTTTACTTTCTCATTTGGTCGCTTCACTTCAGTCACCTATTACGAGTTTTGTATATTCTACTCAGAGTATTATTTCAGAACTTGCTTACGTGCTTGATGCACTTGAAGAAAAAAAATCAGCTTAAGTTAAGAAATATTTTTAACTTAAAATTATTTAGAAAAACAAGGAGATTGTAAAATGGCTATTAGTAAAGACGATATTTTAAAAGCGATAGAGGATATGAAAGTTATAGAGCTTCACGAGTTAGTTGAAGCTATCAAAGAAAAGTTTAATGTAACAGCTGCTATGCCTGCTGCTGCTGCGGCACCTGTTGCTGCTGCTGAAGCTGTTGAAGAGAAACTAGAATTTGATATTATCTTAACAGGATTTGATCCAGAGAAGAAAATTGCTTTGATCAAAGAAGTTAGAGCGGTTACTGAATTAGGTCTTAAAGAAGCTAAAGATGCTGTAGAGAAGGGTGGTGAAACTATCAGAACTTCAGTACCTAAAGCAGAAGTTGAAGAGATCAAAAAGAAATTAGAAGCTGCTGGCGGTAAAGTTGAAATTAAATAATAAAACTTTTTATTTATAAGTTTTCTTAAATTAAGAGGGGTGTATAAAGCACCCTTCTTATTAGTATGTAAAAAAGTTATATTTGGAGATCTTTTATATGGCGAATAACAAAAAAATAGATAATAAAGTATACAGAGAAAAGGGGGTTGAGTTTTCTAAAAATTATAGAGTAGATAATGGCCGGGTTAATTTTTCATCGGTATTTCCTGTTTTAGACCCACCAGACTTTCTTGCTATACAAAAAGATTCATATAATGGATTCTTGCAAAAAGATGTTCCAGAAAACAAGCGTAAAAATCAAGGGTTACAGCAAGTATTAAATAATATATTTCCTATAGTCGCACAAAATGAAAAGATGCAAATTGAATTCCTTTCATATTCTGTAGGTGAACCTAAGATGACTGAGCAAGAGGCTCGTCGTCGTGATAAAACGCATTCTTATCCGTTCAAAATTAAAGTTCAATTAACAGTTAGAGACCCTGAAAGGCTTATCGAGCAAGATATATTTGTAGGCGATATTCCTTCTATGACAGATAGAGGTACATTTATTATAAATGGTGCCGAGCGTGTTGTCGTTTCGCAGATTCATAGATCACCGGGTGTTGTCTTCAATAGAAATGATAAAAATTCTATGTTTGTAGCTAAGATTATTCCTGATAGAGGAACTTGGTTAGAATTTGAACTTGATACTAGAAAAGATATTATGTATGTAAGAATAGACAGAAAGAAGAAACTTCCTGTTACTGTATTCTTAAGAGCCATTGGTATCGAAAAAAATGAAGAAATTTTAAAACTATTTTATGGTGTTGAAACTATTTTGCTCGAAAAGCTTTCAGACGAAGATAAAAAAGAGGCTTTAACTGGTAGACGTTCATTTGCAACAGTTTATGACAGTGAAAACCCTGAAGAAGTAATACTTACTCCTGGTGAGCTTATTAATACGACTCTTGCTGAAAGACTTTGTATGAGTGGAATTACTGAAGTTTCTGTCTTAGATATGTCTGAGCTTAAAGATAATACAACAATTATAAACACTCTAGACAAAGATACAACTGAAACACAAGAAGATGCTTGTATTAAAATATATAGCATCATCAGACAAGGTGAGCAGGCTTTAGTTGAAACTGTAATTAAAACTTGTAATGATTTAGTATTTGATCCAAAAATCTATGACTTAGGCGAAGTTGGTAGATATAAAATAAATAAAAGACTTAACTTTCCTGAAGTCGGCGATGGCGAAGGCAGAGTGCTTAGTCATGAAGATATTATCGCTACAATTCGATTCTTAATTAAAGTATTTATTAGTGAAGAGAGTTTAGATGATATTGACCATTTAGGAAATAGAAGAATTAGAGGTATTGGCGAATTACTTTCTAATCAAATAAAAATGGGTTTTGCGAGAATGGAAAGAATTACTCGTGAACGAATGCAGATGCAAGATATGGATGCGATTACGCCTCAATCTCTTGTGAGCATAAAACTTGTACAGTCGGTTATTAAAGAGTTTTTTGGTACAAGTCAACTTTCTCAGTTTATGGATCAAACCAATCCATTATCTGAACTTACGCATAAACGAAGATTAAACGCTTTAGGGCCTGGTGGACTTACTCGGGATAGAGCGGGTTTTGAAGTAAGAGATGTACACCATACTCACTATGGAAAAATATGTCCGATTGAAACTCCTGAAGGACCGAACATTGGTTTGATAGTTTCACTTGCGACTTATTCAAGAATTAATAGATATGGATTCTTAGAGACTCCTTATAGAAAAGTAGATAATGGTGTTGTTACTAATAGAATAGAATATTTAACAGCTCATGATGAAGAAAGATATCATATTGCTGATGCTAGTATTGCATTAAATGATGATAATACATTTAGAGATAATTTAATTCCTGCTAGATATAAAGCGGCTTTCCCATATACTCAACCTGAAGAGGTTCAATATATGGACGTTTCGCCTCAACAAATTGTTTCGCTATCAAGTTCTTTAATTCCATTTTTAGAGCATGATGATGCGAACAGAGCACTGATGGGTTCTAACATGCAACGTCAAAGTGTGCCTTTGTTATTCCCTGAAGCTCCTATTGTTGGAACAGGTGTTGAGTGTAAAATTTGTCAGCCGGGTATTGGTATAACAGTTCATGCTAAGAGAGCAGGTACGGTTGTAAGTGTTCGTCATGATTTGGTTGTTATAAAACCTAGAAATGAAGCTGCAAGTAATGAGCTAGATAGATATGAATTGACGAAATATCAAAGAACTAACCAAGATACAAACTTTCATCAAAGACCTGTTGTAAATGTTGGTGATCAGATTGATGCAGGTGGGCTTCTTGCCGATGGTCCTGCTACAGAAAATGGTGAATTAGCTTTGGGACGTAATGTTCTAGCAGCGTTCATGATTTTTGAAGGTTATAACTTTGAGGATGCTATTTTATTAAGCAAGCGTTTGGTTCATGAAGATGTTTTTACTTCTATTCATATTGAAGAGTTTTCAGTTGAAGCTCGTGAAACTAAGCTTGATAAAGAAAATATTACACGTGATATTCCTAATGTTTCAGAAGATGCATTTAAGAATCTGGATGAAAGAGGTGTTGTTCGTGTTGGAGCTAGAGTTAAGGCTGGAGATATTTTGGTTGGTAAAGTTACACCCAAGGGTGAGACTGAAATAACTCCTGAATATAAATTATTACATTCTATTTTTGGAGAGAAGGCTCGTGATGTTAAAGATACTTCACTTCGAGTGCCTCATGGTAAAGATGGTACTGTAATTGATGTTCGTGTTTATAGCCGTGAGAATGGTGATGAACTTAAGCCCGGAGTTGAAGAGGTTGTAAAAGTATTTTTAGCTAAAAAGCGTAATATTCAAGAAGGCGATAAAATGGCTGGTCGACACGGAAACAAAGGTGTTGTCGCTAGAATTATGGAAATTGAAGATATGCCACACTTGGAAGATGGAACGCCAGTTGACATTTGTTTAAATCCTCTTGGAGTACCTTCACGAATGAATATCGGGCAGGTTATTGAGATGTTACTTGCTTGGGCTGGTCATAAAATGGGTGTTAAATTTGCTTGTCCAGTATTTGAAGGTCCAAAAGAAGCTGCCTTAGTTGATACTATGGTTGCAAGTGGAATGAATGCAAATGGAAAAGTTACTCTTTATGATGGTCGAACTGGAGAAGCTTTCAAAAGTGATGTAGCCGTTGGATATATGTATATGCTTAAACTTAATCACTTAGTTGAAGATAAAGTTCATGCTAGAAGTACTGGTCCTTACTCGCTTATTACTCAACAGCCTTTGGGTGGAAAGTCACAATTTGGTGGACAGAGGCTTGGAGAGATGGAAGTGTGGGCATTAGAGGCTTATGGTGCTGCGAATATGCTTCAAGAGTTTTTAACTGTCAAGTCGGATGATATGACTGGACGAGCTAGAATATATGAGTCTATTGTAAAAGGGGATGTTATTTCATCACCAGGTATACCTGAAAGTTTCAATGTATTAGTACAAGAGCTTAGAGGTCTCGGACTTAATATTACTATACATGACGACAAGGGTGAAAAAGTACCTTCTACAGAAAAAGAACTTAGACAAAAAACTAAGAAGACAACAAAGATTTTTAAGTAAACAATAGGAAGGTTTTAATATATGCAATTTAACAATTTTGATCAATTAAAGATTAGTCTTGCTAGCGCTCATGTTATGCGTGAGTGGAGCTATGGAGAGGTAAAAAAACCTGAAACTATTAACTATCGTACATTGCGTCCCGAAAAAGATGGTCTTTTCTGTGAGAAGATTTTCGGAACGACAAAAGAGTATGAATGTTATTGTGGTAAGTTTAAGAGCATACGTTATAAGGGCGTTGTTTGTGATAAGTGTGGTGTTGAAGTTACACATTTTAAAGTTCGTCGTGAACGTATGGGACATATAGAACTTGCTACACCTGTTGCTCATATTTGGTATTATAGAAATACTCCTTCAAGAATAGGTTTGCTTCTTAATATGTCAATGCAGTCGGTTCGTAGTGTTTTATATTTTGAGCGTTATGTTGTCATTGATCCGGGTGATAGTGATCTTTCAAAAGCTGATTTATTAACTGAGGAAGAATATGAAGACTATACAGATGATTTTAGTGATACTATAAGAATTGGTATTGGTGCTGAAGGCATCAGAGATATGCTTAAAGATCTTAAATTAGATGATGAAATTCACAAACTTCGTGAAGAAATGATTAAGAAAGGTTTAAAAAGTGATAGACGTCTAAGAAAAAGACTTGAAATTTTTGAAGACTTTAAGGCTAGTGGTAGTGAGCCTTCTTGGATGATTTTAGATGTAATTCCTGTTATTCCACCTGAGTTGCGTCCGATGGTTCAATTAGATGGTGGTAGATTTGCTACTAGTGACTTGAATGATCTTTATAGAAGAGTTATAAATAGAAATATAAGATTAAGAAGGCTTTTAGTTTTAAGAGCTCCTGATATTATTATAAGAAATGAAAAAAGAATGCTTCAAGAATCGGTTGATGCATTATTTGATAATACTAAGCGTAAAAAGATGGTTAAAGGGCCTGGTAATAGACCTCTTAAATCACTATCTGACATGCTTAAAGGTAAGCAAGGTCGTTTCCGTCAAAACCTTTTGGGTAAACGAGTCGACTATTCTGGTCGTTCAGTTATTGTTGCTGGTCCTAGACTTAAAATGCATCAATGTGGACTTCCTAAAAAAATGGCTGTTGAATTATTTAAGCCTTTTATTATGAGAAAATTAGTTGAGATTGATTCAGCTCATAATATTAAAAGTGCTAAAAGATTAGTTGAAGAGCTTAAAGATGATAAAGTTTGGGCTGTTTTAGAGGAAATTGCTAAAGAGCATCCAGTACTATTAAACAGAGCCCCGACACTTCACCGTTTAGGTATTCAAGCATTTGAGCCTATTTTGATTGAAGGTAAAGCAATTCAGTTGCATCCACTTGTTTGTCATGCTTATAATGCTGACTTTGATGGTGACCAGATGGCTGTACATACACCACTTTCAGCTGAGGCACAAATTGAGGCTTGGACTTTAATGCTTGCTCCTCATAATATTTTGAACCCTGCAAATGGTGAACCGATTGTAAACCCTACTCAAGATATAGTTTTAGGAATAAGCTATCTTACGAGATTAAGGTCTGGAGTTAAAGGGGAAGGTAAAGTATTTGCTGGAGAAAAAGATACTCTACTTGCTTATGATAATAGTATTATCGATATTCAAGCAAGAATTAAAGTATTAATGAAAAACGAAAAAGACGAAGAGTATTTCCTTGAAACTTCAGTCGGTAGAATAATGTTTAATGAAAGTTTGCCAGAGGGTTTCGAATTTCAAAATGATATTTTTGATAGTAAAACTTTGGCTCGACTAATTCATTCTATATACTTAAGATATGGTACTGCTAAAACTGTAGAAATACTTGATAGCGTTAAAACTTTAGGTTATAAGAGTGCGACATTATTTGGTTCGACTATATCTTTAGATGATATTGTTGTTCCTGCAATGAAAAAAGATGAGATTATTGCTGCTAATAAAGAAGTAGAAAATATTCAAGGTCAGTATATGGTTGGTATTATGACCGACCTTGAGAGAAGTCAAAAAGTTATCGACTTATGGAGTTCTGTTGAAACAAAAGTTGCTGACGCGATGATGACAGCTTTAGAAGCGGATCAAGATGGATTTAATCCTATATATATTATGGCTAATTCGGGTGCTCGAGGTAGTAGACAGCAGATTAGACAGCTTGCAGGTATGCGAGGTCTTATGGCTACACCGTCAGGCGAGATTATCGAATTACCGATTACTTCAAACTTTAAAGAAGGTTTGACAGTACAAGAATACTTTATTTCGACACATGGAGCTCGTAAAGGTTTGGCCGATACAGCGCTTAAAACATCGAATGCGGGATACTTGACTAGACGATTAGTAGATGTTGCTATTGGAGTTGTTGTATCTCAAAATGATTGTAGTACAGTTAATGGTGTTAAGGTTAGTGCAATAAAATCAGGTGATGAGATTATTGAGCCACTTAAAAATAGAGTTGTAGGATTTTTTAGTAATGAAACAATTTATGACCCTAGTACATTTGAAGTTGTATGTCCTGTCAATTCAGAGATTACAGAAGAGATAGCTTTAAAAATTGAGGCTGTTGGTGTTGAATCGATGAATATAAGACATCCTTTAACATGTGAAAGTAAGGTTGGTATTTGTCAAAGATGTTATGGTAGAAGTTTATCTACAAATACATTGGCATCTATCGGAGAAGCCGTTGGTGTTGTTGCTGCTCAAAGTATTGGTCAGCCGGGAACACAGCTTACAATGCGTACTTTCCACATTGGTGGTGTTGCTGGTCAGGCAGTTGAAGAGAATGAAATTAAAGTTAATTATCCTGTATATGTCGAAGAGCTTGCTACTTATGTTACAGAGCCTACAATAGGTGTGAGAATAACAGCAAGAAAGGGTAATGCTTCAATTAGACGTGTACATGAAAAATATAATATTGAAGAAATAGAAAAAGTTAATTTTGACCATGATGCCAAAATTTTAATTAGTGATGTTCTTGCTATCGATAAAGAAGGCAATGAAATTAAAGCCACACATAAAGGTACTTTGAAAATAACTAGCGATGCTAAATATTTATTAGTAACTGGTATTTCACATCAGTTGGCAATTAAAGTTGGTTCTACTTATAAAGTTAAAGAGGGTGAGTATCTTGAGTCTAGTAGAGTTATAGCGGACTTTGATGCTTATAATGAACCGATTATATCTGAGCAAACTGGTATTGTTCGTTATCAAGATATTTCTTTGGGAACAACAATGATCGAGTCTCTGGATGATCAGACAGGAAATACTACTCGTATAATTCAAGACGTTAAAGGTCAAGACAGACCTCCGAAAATTCTTGTAGTTGGCGATGGTGGAACATTTGAAACTGATATTCCTAATGGTGCTCAGCTTGTTGTTAATGATGGTCAAGTTGTTAATATTGGTGAGATACTTGCTAAATCGACAAGAATTCAGCAGAAGAGCATCGATATTACAGGTGGTCTACCTAGAGTACAAGAACTTTTAGAAGCTCAACGTCCTAAAGACACAGCGATAATAGCTGGTGTTGACGGAAAAGTTGAACTTAAAGGTACTGTCAAGGGTAAAAAGAGTGTTTATATCATTGATGAACATGATGAAGTTGAGAAGTATTTAATACCTCATGGTAAAATGCTTTTAGTAAGAAATGGCGATTATGTAAAAGCTGGAACTCAATTATGTGCTGGAAAAATAAACCCACATGATATTCTTGCAACTCAAGGAGACTTAGCATTACAGGCATACCTACTTGAAGAGATTCAAGGAGTTTATAAACAACAGGGTGTTATAATTAATGATAAACACTTTGCTGTAATTATTCGACAAATGCTTAGACGTTTTGAAGTTCTTGATCCGGGTGATACTCGATATATTGTTGGTCAATATATTGATAAAGATGAATTTAAGCTTGAAAACGATAGATACACTGCTGAAGGTGGATCTCCTGCAGAAGGAAAGCCAGTATTACTTGGACTTACAAAAGCAGCACTTAATATTGATTCATTTATATCATCAGCGAGTTTCCAAGAGACTACAAAAGTTCTTACAAACGCAGCGATTAAGGGTAAAGTTGATAAACTTGCTAGCTTAAAAGAGAATGTTATCATAGGTCATTTAATACCAGCTGGTACTGGGCTTAAAGCTTATAGAAATATCACTGTTTACAATAAAGAAAGAGGTGATATTAAATTGGATACTTATGAGCAAAAAGAAGAAAAAGTAGAAGAGATAGTTCAGATTACAGTTTAATAGATTAAAACAAATAAAACCTCTAATAGTCGATATTGATTATTAGAGGTTTTTTATTTAACAACTTGTAAATAATGATTGATAATAAATTAGTTTATATGCTTTTACTTTCAGATAAAATGCCAAGTAATTCTTTATCAGTATAAAATCCCGCTTTTATTTTAGCTATAATTTCTAGAGTAAGTTTTTTTGCTATTTTTATAGGCTCGCCTGAAAACACATCATAATTATTACGTAGAAGTTTTAATGTTTCAAAAGCCATAATAGCTGAAACTAATGTGAAATTTCTATATCCTTTTGATTCTTTACAATCGATACTTGATATATAATAAATTGTTTGTTCAAACTCTGCCAATGCATTGTTTATCATATTGTCTAGAATTAATAATGCCTGATTTTCATAGTCTGGATTTTCAAACAAGTCTTCAATTTTAAATTCTCCAATTACTTCTTTTGGCCAAAAAATTCTATTTTCTTTTAAGTCTTCTTTAGCGTCTCTGATAATATTAACTTTTTGTAAAAAACGTGCGAATGATTTAGAGTAATCTCTACTCAATTCTCTTTCATCAACTATCTCGACTAGCTCTGTAAGATAAAGCCCAACAGTTCCTGCCACATAATAGCAATAATCATCTAAATCCTCAAAGGTTTCAACGTCATGGTCTTGATAATAAAGCATTCCATAACCCATTTCTTTGAGATAAGTTGTTGATATATTTTGAATCTTTGAGTCAAGAGTAAAAAAATTATCAAGTACTAATTGAACATTATCAACTAGCATTTTATCATTTTCACTCGTTGTGTTTTCATGCACTATATTTTTAATAGCTAAAAGTTTTTCAGTATCAGTAGTTAAAAGTATATTATTGAATGCACCAATTAATGTATCTTTATCATCCATACTTAACGGCGAATCCTCGATGGTGTCAATTACTCTTGCAAGCAAATATTGAGTTTCAACTGCAAGTCTTTTGTTCTTATCAAGTAACGGAATTGCTAATGCAAAACTTCTTGAAACCAACTTTAATAAGTATCCCGATGTTATTTTAGTGTCCATTTTTAATCCAACTTTATTTTTATTTTTACAATCTATTTCTTATTTTCCATCAAAACCACAGCATGAGCTATAATACCTAAACCTTCACCTACCGCATCCATTTTTTCATTCGTTTTAGCCTTAACAGATATGCAGTCTAAATCGATTTTTAATATATCTTTTAAATTATTTCTTATTGAGTCAATATAGTCTCTAAGTTTCGGTTTCTCACATATTATTGTCGAGTCGATATTTTTAATTTCATAGTTTTTTTCATCTATGATTTTCATAACATTTTTTAATAATTCAACAGAGGATATATTTTTATATTTCTCATCATTATCAGGAAAATGAGAACCTATATCTCCCAAAGCCAAAGCCCCAAGTATCGCATCTATTATCGCATGAATAAGAACATCAGCATCAGAATGTCCTTTAAGCCCAAGGTGATAAGGAATATCTGTACCACCTATAATTAATTTTCTATTCTCTTCAAAAGTATGTGAGTCATATCCATAACCTATTCGCATAAACTAAACCTTAAATAGTGTTTGACTTTTTTGATATTATACTTAAAGTAGTGTAAATTGTCAAATATATAAACATAACATTTAAATAATTATTTTAATTGCATAAAGACTTGAAAAATGATTTATTTATAATATATTGATTTAATAAAATAAATTAAAGTGAAAAAATGATAGATATAAATAATATAAACCCAATAATCAAAAAACTCCTTGAAGATAGACAAATTATAAGCAAAGCTGAAATATTCGATTTCTTTTATCAAGATATATATTCACTCTCAAATCCTTTTGAAATAAAAGAAGTTAATGTTTTTGTCGATAGACTTAGGCTTGCTATTAACTCAAAAGAAAAAATATTAATATATGGCGATAAAGATGCTGACGGAATAACATCAACCTCATTAATTTTTAATACACTAAAAAAAGTCGCTGGTGGCAATGTTCATGGCTTTATGCCGAATCATCAAACTGGTTATGGACTTTCAAAAATGGTTATAGAAGAATATGCTCGGGAAGGTTTTTCATTAATTATTACTGTCGATTGTGGAATTTCTAATGTTGAAGAAGTTGAGTTTGCTCGCTCTTTGGGCATAGACATCATAGTTACAGATCACCATGACATCCCTGAGACGCTTCCAAATGCTTATGCTATATATAATCCTAAACTAAAAAATTCTGGCTTCGCTGGTATTAATTATTCTGGTTGTGCTGTCGCTTTTAAACTTATGCAGTCATTGGTTTTTTCATATTCAAAATTTTATAATCAAGATGCGATTGTGCTTGATTATGAAGTTGATAAAAATGATAATTCATTAAAATATATAAAAGCATTGAGGCTTAAAAATTTTGTTCCAGACAATGATATATTTGCATTCGAAAAGACAGAAGATGGTCAGTATAAAATAATGTTTAATTCATATTTAGAAGAATCATTATCTGAAGAAGAAGTCCTCGAAGAATTAGCTTCTTACATGTTTGAAGGTGATAATGTCGTTTTGGTTTTAACTGGTGGCGAAGAGAGACTTAAAAAATTATTATCATTATATGAAAAACATGAAATATATTTACCTAAATATGATGAAGTTTTTAATTTACTTAATCTGGCTGAGCATTATGGTCAAGTCGATTTGAAAGCGACAAAGACATTAAAAGACTTTGCATTAGCTTTAAATGTAAATATATATCGATATGAAAATATGGATTATAGTGATATGCTTATTAAAGTAGCAATTTTTCAACGACTTTTTTATCTAAGTCAAACAAGATTAAATGAATTTATAAAACGGAAATCGATACTTGTTGGGCTTGCAACCATTGCAGATATTATTCCATTAATTGGCGAGAGTAGGGTTTATGTAAAAAGTGGGCTTGAAAATATGAATAATTCTACACATATTAGATATAAAACATTGTTAAGTAAACTAAAAATAAACATGACAAATGGAATCGATGTAATTGCTGTTTCATGGAGAATTGCACCATTTATAAATGCGGCTGGTCGAATGGGTAAACCTGAAGAAGCTTTTAATTTACTTGTGAGTGAATGTGAAGAAGATGCTATTATCGCTTCTGACTTAATTTTTAATATGAATGAAAAGCGTAAAGAACTCACAGATGAGAATTTTATTTTTGCTACAAGTGAAATAAAGCATAATCAGCTTGATAAAGAAACTGTGATTATAGTTAAAAGCCATTTAGTAGATAAAGGACTTACGGGTCTTATTGCTGGTCGTGTATTAAATGAGTATAAAAAAACAACTATTGTATTATCTGAAGATTTAGAGTCGCAGATATGTGTTGGTAGTGTTAGAAGTAAGGGTGTAAATAATGCGAGGGCTATGCTTGAAAGTTCTTCAGATTTACTTATAAAATATGGTGGGCATAAAAATGCTGCAGGCTTTAGTATTGAAAGTAGCAACATGGAAGAGTTTAATAAATCAGTTCAAACTTATTCTATTAATAATGGATTCGATAATGATACTGAAACATTGGAGTATAGTTTAAAACTCTCATTTAGAGATATAACAATTAGTTTGGCAGAGGAACTTGAAAGCTTTAAACCATATGGTTCTTGCAATGAAGAGCCGTTGTTTGCTTCTTATAATATTACGATACAGAGCATTCGAAAAATAGAAAAAAATAATAAATTGCATTTAATACTTACTTTGGCATCTGATGGCAAGTCGCTACAGGGAATTATATGGAATGTTAAGCCTGATCAATATTTGGAAATTTCAGAAAATAAAATGATAAATATTATATATAAAGTTGAAGTAAATAGATTTAATGGAAAAAGTGAGGCTCAACTTATTATTGAAAAATATTCTGTACTTTAATTATTCTAGTATTTTTGTTTAGTAATTTTGTATTTATTTTAATATTAAGTTTTTTTGCGACATCTTCATTAATATAAATATCAAAATTATCTTCAGATTTAAGTAAGATATTTTTTATATTTTTTATGTTCTCTCCATTGATAATTTTTAATACAGAATCAGAAAGAAGTCTGCCAACTCTATAATAATTAACATCCATAGATAGTAGAATGTTATTATAAACGAAGTCGGTATTATCAGATGTAACAATTGGTATCGAATAATTACTTACTATAAAGTTAATATTTCCTAAAACACTATTATCAATATATAAAACATCAATATTTTCATGGTTTATATTTGTAATATTTGCTGCCCTCAATATTGGAAAATCGTAATATTCAATATTTAAATTAGATGCCGTATTTTTTATTAGTGATGCTCTATTTAACGAGCTTATATTATCAATTTTATACATATAACCTATAGAATTCGGATCAAGTATTTTTGCCAGTTTTTGAATGTATAAATTAGCATCTTCTACTTTATAAATACCTTTCACATTTCCATGAAGATTATTATGTCTGTATATTTGATTTGCTTCCTCAACAGAGAAATATCCAGCAAATGCTATTTTATTAGTTTCTAAAACATTTAATGCAAGTAATGTAGCTTCTCTCGAGATAGTAACAATTACCTTAGAATTATTATGCTTAGCTATTGTTAATATTCTAATAGCATCTTCTTCTGTTCCATTACCTGTATAGCTTATAATCTCAAGATGGTCGAGCTTTAAATATAACTCATCAACCAAACCTTCTTCTATTTGATTAACAAGTGTAGAGTGTTCATATTTGATTATTGTAATTCTATTTTTATTAGAAGGCTCTTCTTGTTTACTGCAAGAAAAATTAAAAGATACTAAAATAAGAAGGAATAAAAAATATTTCTTTTTCATATTATATTGCTATTATTATTACGCCAATAGCTACAAAACAAGCACCTAAAATTGTTTTAACCGATGGGGTCTCCCCAAGAATTAGAAATGAAAGGATTATAGTGAAAACAATCGAGAGTTTATCTATTGGAACTACTTTCGAGACGTCACCTTCTTTTAATGCTTTAAAATAAAATAGCCATGATAGTCCTGTTGCGATACCTGATAGCACTAAAAATAATAGATTTCTTGAGGTTATTTCTTTTATACTACTAAAAGAACCAGATACAAAAACAATACCCCAAGTTATAATTAAAATAACAATAGTACGTATAGCCGTTGCCAAATTACTATTTATCCCAGATATTCCAACTTTTGCAAGTAGTGCTGTCGCTGTTGCAAATAGGGCTGCCAATATTGCATATATTTTCCACATAAATAAAATATCCTTAGTACTAAGTTTATAGAGAATACTTTAATTCTTAAAATTGTCAATCTAAAAAGAGTGCGTATTTTTATCATAATTTTATTTCTCTATCTTTACAAAAACTAGTTATGAAGTATACTTTTTAAGAATACAAAAATACTTACTTAACAGTTTGAGGGAGATCCATGAGTATAAAAAAATACTATATAACAACACCAATTTATTATCCATCTGATTATTTACACATAGGGCATTGTTACTGCACAATTGCAGCAGACACGATGGCAAGATATAAAAGGCTTTCAGGATATGAAACTTTTTTTCTAACGGGAACAGATGAGCATGGAGAAAAAATTTCACGTAAAGCCGCAGAAGTGGGTAAAAAGCCTAAAGAATATGTTGACCATATTGTTGATGAAACAAAAAAACTTTGGTCTAGTTTGCAAATAGACTACACACATTATATTCGGACAACTGATGATTATCATAAAAGAAGAGTGCAGAAAATATTTCAACTTCTTTATGATAAAAATCATATTTATAAAGGTGTTTATAAAGGCTTATATTGCGTTAGTGATGAAGCATTTTTTACAGATAGTCAAGCTAAACTTAAAGATAATAAATATTACTGTCCTGATTGCGAGAAAGAATTGGAGCGTCGTGAAGAGGATTGTTATTATTTAAGAATATCAGAATATGGCGATTGGCTTATGAATTATTACAAAGAGCACCCCGAGTTTTTAGAGCCTAAAGAACGTGTTAACGAAATGGTTAATAATTTTCTAGCACCGGGTCTTGAGGACTTGGCTGTTACAAGAAAAGGTGTTGATTGGTCGATAGATGTTCCTTTCGATAGCGATCATAAAATTTATGTGTGGATTGATGCATTAAGTAATTATATAACGGCATTGGGTTTTCCTGAAGATACAGAAGATTTGTATAAAAAATTCTGGCCTGCGGATGTTCATTTTGCAGGAAAAGAAATTATACGTTTTCATGGTATCATCTGGCCTATAATGCTAAAAATGCTTGAGATTCCACTCCCTAAAAAAGTTTATGGACATGGTTGGATATTATTTGGTGATGGTAAAAAGATGAGTAAGAGCCGTGGGAACGTGGTTGATCCTAATACTTTAATAGAAAAATACGGTGTTGATTCACTTAGATATTTTTTAATGAGAGAGATAAATTTTGGAAGTGATGGAAATTATTCGGAAGAGGCATTACTTAAAAGAATAAACAGCGACTTGGCTAATGATTATGGTAATTTATGGCATAGAATAACAACAATGCTTGAAAAATATTTTGACTCTACTTTGCCTGAAGAAGTTGAAAGTGTTTATGGAGAGCGAGAAAGAGAATTAAAAAAAGCTGTTTTAACTCTTGATGCGAATGTTGAATCATCACTTGATGGATTTCAATTTCATGAGGCTTTAATACATATATGGGATGTTGTGAGAATTACAAATAAATATGTTGAAGATTCAGCACCTTGGAATTTGGCTAAGGATGAAAGCACTAGAGATCATTTAGCGACTGTTATTTATTTATCTTTTCAGGCTTTTTATACTGTAACTTCATATTTGCAAATATTTTTCGTGGAGACACCTAAAAAAGTATTTGATCGTATGTCGCTTCAGCCACCTACTAATTTAGATTGTGCTCATAATTGGGCATCATTACCTGCGGGGATTAAAATCGAAAAAGGTGAGCCTTTATTTAAAAGGTTTGATATCGACGAAGAATTAGGCACTGATGTTGCCCCTCTAAATATTAAAGATTGTAAAGAAAAAAAAGAAGAGATTAATAATCATAAAACAGATATTGATATTACAGATTTTGAGAAAATTGAAATTATAACAGCGAAAGTTGTTGCTGCTGAAAAAGTAGAGAATACTGATAAGCTTATCAAATTTGTTATTGATATTGGAGATAAAGAAAATAGGGTTGTTGTATCAGGAATTGCAGCACATTATAAACCAGAAGATCTTATTGGTCGAACGGTTCTTTATTTAGCCAATTTAAAACCTCGTAAACTTAGAGGGATTAAGTCGCAAGGTATGTTGATGTTTGCTCAAGATGGTACTACACTAACATCGTTTAGTTTAGATAAAGAAGTTCCTGCGGGAAGTATAGTTAAATAATATTTTTTAATAAGGAGATTGATTTTATGAGTGAGAATACTACACCAGAAGAAAATGAAGTAACTAAGCATTTACCAGACATAGTTTTTGATGATTTTGCTAAGTTAGAAATGCGTACTGCTAAAGTTGTGCATGTTGAGAAAGTTGAAAATGCGGACAAGCTTTTAAAGTTTACTCTTGATATTGGAGACACTGAGAATAGAACTGTTGTTTCAAGTGTTGCTGAATTTTATAAGCCTGAAGATTTAATTAATAAAACAGTTATTTATTTAGCGAATTTAATGCCTCGTAAATTTAGAGGTGTATTGTCTCAAGGTATGATTTTATTTGCTGAAATTGGCGATGATAAATTATCTCTTTTGAAGACTGAAGACGAAATGCCAGTCGGATGTCCTATTAGATAATGTCTTTAAAAAAGAAATCAGAAAGAAATAGAGAATATAAAGAAACTGTCAAAAAATATACTAAGCCTAAAAATAAAAAGCTTAAATATTTGAGGATTTTTTTTGTATTCTCTCTTCTTATTCTAGTGAGTCTAGTTATTTTATTTAGATCATCTAAATTTTTAAGAGTCGAAATAAATGGGCTTAATAGAATGACAACAGTGGATGTTATTAAGAGTACATCGATTGGAAGTTTTAACAATAAAAGTTTATTTTTTATTCCTCTCGATGAAGTAAAAAAAGATATTGAAAGAAATCCACTTCTAGAAGTTATCTCGATAAAACGGTCAATTCCTGATATGCTTACTATTAATGTAAAAGAAAAAGAAGCTGTATCTTTACTCGAGTATTCTGGAAACATCTACGAAATTACTTCTGATGGAAGTATAATAAAACAAAATATTATCGCAAGTTATGACGTGCCTTATATGACGGGCTTTAATATTGGCACTAATTCTAAATATATTACAGATGATTATACAAAATATATTATAGAAACTCTTTATGCCGTAAAAGAAGAGAACAAAGAAGTTTATGATTTGATATCTGAAATGAATGCATTTGGTAAAGATTTAATAATATATCCAAGGTCGTATCGAGCTAAAGTTTTAGTGGAGAAGTATATTAAACCTGAAAAAATGATTAAACTTGCGGCTATTATAAAAACGTTAAAAGATAATGATAATTACGTCAGAGAAATAGACTTCCGATTCGAAGAAGCAATAATTAAAGAATAATAGTTATGGATATATTAAAACAAAATCTATTATTATTATCAAAAAATTCTGAAAATTTAAAATATATAAAACAATTAGAGTCGACTAAATTAAGTACTGCAAGTGACTACACTATTTCATTTAATAAAAATAATTTACATACAGTTTCTTATAAATCAAAATTACTAGTTTCAAATTATGCCCCTGATGTTGAATCGAAAAAGTTGGTCGACTCAACCATTAATAATAATACTTACTCAATGGGTTTATTTTTTTCAGCTTCATCACTACATCAAGTGGAGTATTTTTTATCATTATCAAATTCTAAAAAAGCTATTATTATAGAGCATGATATTGAAATAATTTTTTCGCTTTTAAGTAATGTTTATTTTTCATTTTTAGATAGAGTTATATTTATCGCAAATGAAAGTGTCGCAGATATTATTTTGTTTTTAGATAAAATTATAAAAGATACTGATATAATCAATACTATTGTCATAAGACATGCAAGAGCTTCTGCTATTTATTTTAATTATTATGATGAACTTACTATTGCCTATAATATGTTGGCTCGTGAAAAAATAATGTCTTTAACTTCGTATTTTTATTTTTCAAAACTTTGGGCAAATAATATTTTATATAATAAAAAGTTTAATCAAGGGTTTTCGATTAATTGTTTTAAAAACTTACTTGATAATAATACACCACTACTTTTAGTTTCAGGCGGTGCTAGTTTGGATGAGTCGTTAGAAGAGATTAAAAAATTGTCAAAAAAATATTTTATTCTTTGTCTATCTCATGCATTTAATACATTGATAAAAAATGATATTTTGCCTGATGCCGTAATAACAACGGATGGTGGTTTTTATTCATATATTCATTTTGAAGAATTTATTCGCTCTAAAAAAGATATAAAAATATTTACAACTCATACAGCTTACCCCACGCCATTAAATCATATAAAAAATGAAAATATATTTTACTTTACACATGATGAAAGTTTGGAGAATTTAATTTATAAAAATAGTGATTATATTCCAATGGAAGGCAGTGTTATAATGCCAGCGTTTCGAATAGCTTTAATGCTTAAGCCTTCACATATTATTTTATCGGGTGTTGATTTTTGTTATATCGATGAGAAGACACATACAAAATATTCGTCGTCATTTCATATCGACTACACAACTCATAATAAACTTGCTACAATTTATACAAAAAATTATAATCGTCAAAATGCTGAATGTGAAATAAATTGCTATGATAATCAAAAAAGAAAAACTTCATATGCTTTATCATCTTATCATAAACATGTTGAAAGTTTTATAAATTCTGTAAATAATATTAAGTTTTATAATTTGTCAAAAAAGTCTGCTATTATAAAAAATATAGAAATTTATAAAAATAGCATTAGTGAAAAAAGCAATGATAAGTTAATAAATATAAAGCCTGAAATGGAAACTTCTGATATGTCAGAGTTTTTGATGTTATTTAATAATCTGAAAAGTGCACTAGCTAAAGATGATGAGCAGTTATTGTTAGAGAATAAATTATTTGGAATAGTTTTTCCTTCGCATAAATTAAGTTTTAGTCGAGGTAATATTGATTTTCACACACTTAAAGTTAATATATTTAATTGGATTAATTATATAAATACTCTAAACATTTCTTAAATATTGTTTATAAATGATTTCAAATGCAACAGCCGCCATAGTGGATGCAACGGCTATAACTTTTGGTGCTAGTGGAGGTGTGTCATTGCTTACATTCGTTTCTAAATCACCTATTATATAAATATTTTCTTTTATTTTTTTTATTTTTATATTATTGTCTATGATATTAAATCCTGCCATTCCTGATCCAAATATTATTATTTTATTTTTTTCTTTATGAAATGAAGTAAATAATTCTTTTTTAGATATTGGATTATCAAACGCTTCAAAAATTATATTGCAATTATCAAATATTTTATTCATATTAGTTTCATCAAGTTTTTGATTATAGCTTGTAAACTCGATATTTTTATTTATTTTATTTATATTTTTTATTATAGCATCTGATTTATATAATCCAATATCTTCTATATTATAATATTGCCTATTTAAATTACTAGCTTCAACTTTATCAAAATCACAAATTGTAAATTTATTAAAACCACTTCTTGCCATAGAATTTAATATATTGCTTCCAAGTCCACCAAGCCCAGCTATTCCAATATTTAATGATTGAATAAATTTTAAAAAATCTTTATCTATATATTTTAGTAAACCACTTTCAAATTCATTTTCCATATCAACCACCCCCAACGAATGATACAACTTCAAGCATATCATTATCGTTAATTAGAGTGCCTTCATAACAACTACTCTCTATAATTTTGCCATTAAGCTCAACAACTACAGCATTCATATTTTTAATATTATAAGACTTGAGTAAATCTGCAATGTTTATGTTGTCATTCAATTCTTTAGTTTCACCGTTTATTTTTATATTCATCATATTTATTACCTCTCTATAAAATATTATTGCATATTTTTTTATTAGTATATATGTTTTTTTAATAATTTAAATATATGCATATTGAAGTTATATCTATATATGATAAAATTGATGAATTAAAATTATTAACAAATAAAGAGTCATCATGCTAAAAAACAAAATAGAAAAATCAAATATAAAAAGTATTGCAATCTTATCGATAATTTCAGCGTTTTTAATGCTTTTAGCGTTTCCACCTTTCAATTTATTTCCATTTGCTTTTGTGGCATTAGTTCCACTTAATATAGTAGTTTTCAAGGCGTA
Organism: uncultured Spirochaetia bacterium; assembly: GCA_947038115.1. Lineage (GTDB taxonomy): Bacteria > Spirochaetota > Brachyspiria > Brachyspirales > Brachyspiraceae > CAMQVF01. The sequence goes on along the minus strand of CAMQVF010000006.1, from coordinate 11,404 downwards.
TAAAGCTAGGGATATTTATTTTGCAGCGGCTTGTTTTGTCTTCGTATTTTTTGGCATACTGCTTTTTTGGATAGCTGCTTTTATGTTAAAAGAGACTGATACAACTGTTGCATTATTAACACTTTTCAGTATATTATTTTTGCTTGTATTATTATTTTATTTTCCTGCAATGTTGTTATCAAATATTTTATCGAATAGGTTTCCAGCATTAAGAATTTTAATAGTACCCGCACTTTTTACAATGATGGAGTATATGAGAAATGTTGGGTATATTGGTTTTCCTTGGGGCATGATTTCATATTCGCAGTGGAACTTTTTACCATTCATTCAATTCGCCGATTTGACTGGGCAACTGGGAGTGAGTTTCTTTTTATATTTTGTAAATGCGATGATAGCAAGTTTTATTATCGATTATTCGGAAGCTAATAAAAAAAATATTCATATACGACTTAAATATATTCTAGGCTTTGTTATATCTTTCACTTTAATTATTTCATATGGATTCATTCAAATTAACTTAGAAAATAAAAAACGTGAAGAAAGAGATAAAACTAATATTGGATTAGTTCAAAAAGCATTTGATCCAAATCATAAATGGAGAAGCATATATACTGGTGAAATTGCAGAAAAAAGATCTTCAGGTCTACAGACCATCGCTAAAAAGTTTTTTCTTAAGCCAGAAAAATTTAATAATTTAGAGAAACCTGATGGAAAAAGTCAGAATGGAACTATTGTGTCAAAACGTATTTCTAAACTTGTTGATGAGTTAATGGCTGAATCTAAGCCAGATTTAATTATTCATCCCGAGTCGACAATTTTAGATTCATATGGTTATTACTATAATGATAATAAAAAAGGTTTAGATAATAAAAATAATAGGCCCGGTCTTTATAATACTGGAATTATTTATGATATGATTAGAAAATCAGAAACATATCATTTGCTAGGCACTTCTATAATTAAAGAAAGTACAAATTCTAAAAACTACGGAAATTATAATTATTATAACGGCATGGAGTTTATAGATACAAAAGGTGCTCCTATTGCTAATTATGGAAAAATTAAACTTGTACCTGGTGGAGAAGCTTATCCTTTTGATAGTGACTTTTGGATTAATATGCCAATTTTTGGAAAGGTTGTTCAATTCATTCATGCCGAATTCGGCAGTGCTGGGGCAGGCAGATGGACAGTTTGGGATGGCTATACAATATTTTCTCATCCTAGTGAAGATTATAAGTTTGCTGCAATAATATGTTATGAAAGTGCTTTTGGTAATTTCACACGTAGATTTATAAAAGATGATGCAGAATTGCTTGCTATAATTACAGAAGACGCATGGTCTTATAGCGACAATTCACAGTGGCAACATTTTAATATGGCAGTTTTCAGAGCTGTTGAAAATAGACGAGATGTAGTTCAAAATGGAAACTCTGGGGCGACGGGTCATATATCTAGTGCGGGTAAAGTGCTAGAGGTTATTCCGTTTTGGGAGCCGGGTTTTATGGTTGCTAGTATGGCATTAAATAAGGAAAAAACTTTATACACATTGGCTGGGGAATGGTTTACTCTTTTATGTTTATTATTTATTGTTTTTCTTATATGCTATTTAATTTTCTTGAAAGTTAGAAATAAAACAGAATATATTAAAAAAAATAATAATATGCGTCCGTTTAAAGATATTATTAAAAGTATAGTATCTCTTTTTACAGATTTCAAGAGTCATAAAAAAGTTGGTTTTAAAAAGAAAAAAGAATACACTTCTATTTTTGAAGATGACCCTGATTCGTCTTCTTCAAGTTTATCATCTATTATAGAAGATTCCGATTCTAGTATAAATAATAAAAAAAGTGACGATGATAAATAAACCAGCAACTTATATATTTTAAGGATAAGAATGAAAAAAAAACATATTTTAATACTATTTTCTGTTATTTTGATTTTAGTTTCTTCATGTAAAAAAGAAGATACTCAACTAGCTAATGAGCTTGGTGCTAATCAATTTGAGACTTATTTATCTTTGCTAATAATGAGAAGAGATACACTTGAGTTTTCTTTAATTGTTGCTGATGCACCAGATGAGAAAGCATTAGAAAATATTATTGCGATGACTTTAATATCTGACCTTGCACCTCGACAAATTATCGACTCTATTAAAAGTTTAGGCGTTATATACAGACGAATATTTTCTACAGATGAGTTTTCGGTTGCAAGTTATTTACCATCTGATGGTGGATATTATGACGTAAGCACAACTTATCGTAGCTTTAATGGCACACATGTTGCACAAATTCGATATGCCAACTCTGAAACTCCAGATGTTAATTTGATAGAATTTATAGCTATTTATCAAGATGGAGTATGGAAGCTTTTAACTATTAACTTTTTGGATGTAACTATATAATGAAAAAAATACTACTACTATTTTTTATATCTTTTATTTTTGTCTCATGTGTGGAAGATGCTGAAACTGTAAATAAGCGAGATTTATTTAATACTTTTATAAAAATGAAAAAAGCTTTGAGCGACGATAATATTAAATGGATAAAAAGAAATTCATTCAAAAGTTTAGATGTCGAGTCTATGAAAGATATATTACTTACAAATGATGACTCTATAAAAAGTTTTGTTTCAAGCAATAAAAATGAAATTAAAACAGAATATTCAGCGACAATAATATACAGCATAGATTTTAGTAAACAACGACTAGGAACTATAATATTAAGGTCAAGCTATTATAACCCAACATATTATTATATAAAATTAGTGTTTAATAATAATAAATGGCTTATAGAAAGCATTGACAAATTACCATTAAATTAAGGTATTTCAAATATGGAAATAATAAATAGCCCTAAAAGTTATGATACAATAGTTATAGGCGGAGGGCATGCGGGGCTTGAGGCGGCACTTGCTTCAGCTAGGCTTGGATGTCAGACACTTCTCATCACTATCAATTTAGATAATATAGCACAGATGTCTTGTAACCCTTCTATTGGGGGAGTTGCTAAGGGTCAAATTGTTAAAGAAATTGACGCACTTGGCGGCGAGATGGGTAAGATTATCGATAAAACTATGATTCAATTTAGAATGCTTAACCGTAGCAAGGGACGTGCTGTTTGGGCACCGAGAGCACAGGCTGATAAATATGCTTATAGAGATGAAGCTATAAAAATTTTATATTCTCAAGAAAATCTTAGCATGGCTCAAGATATTGTGACTAAACTTGTTATCGAAAATAAAAAAATTGTAGGTGTTATAACTGAACGTGGAATTGAATATAAAACGAAAGCTGTCATCATCACTGCGGGTACTTTCTTAAATGGTTTAATTCATATAGGGGAGTATAGCAAAGAAGCTGGCAGGATTGGTGAGCTTGCATCTATAGGGCTTTCAGACAACTTGAAAAGTTTAGGTTTCGAGGTTGGTCGGCTTAAAACTGGTACTCCTGCGAGAATTGATTCTAAAAGTATTGACTATAGTGTTTTAGAAACTCAATATGGAGACGAAGAGATTTATCCTTTTTCATATTTGACTGACTCAATTAATATTGCTCAAACACCTTGCCATGTAACTTATACAAATAAAAAAATACATGCTGTAATAGAAAAGAATATGAACCGTTCGCCATTATTTTCTGGTCGTATAACTGGTGTTGGTCCTCGCTATTGTCCGAGTATTGAAGATAAAGTTATGCGTTTTGCTGATAAAGAAAGACATCAATTATTTTTAGAGCTTGAATCGCTTCGAAGTGATGAGGTTTATATTAATGGTTTCTCTTCTAGTTTGCCTGAAGATGTTCAATATGAGATGATTCATAGTCTTCAAGGTCTTGAGAATGCTAAAATATTAAAGCCAGCTTATGCGGTTGAATATGATTATATTAACCCTATTGAGCTTAAACAGACACTTGAAACGAAAAAAATAGAAGGGCTTTATAATGCTGGTCAAGTTAATGGCACAAGCGGTTATGAAGAGGCTGCAGCTCAAGGGCTTATGGCTGGTATAAATGCTGCGTTAAAAATACAAAATCGAGAAGAATTTATTCTAAGCAGAAGTGACGCTTATATTGGTGTTTTAATCGATGACTTAACAAGCAAGGGAACAAAAGAACCTCATCGAATGTTTACATCGCAGGCTGAATATAGAATGATTTTGAGAGCCGACAATGCTGATGAAAGACTTACTGAAAAGTCGTATAATATTTCACTTGCTTCAGAAGAACGATTTTTGAAAGTTCAAGATAAAAAGAAAAAAACTAGTATATTAATAGATTTTTTAGCTAAAAGAATACTTACAAAAAAAGAAACTCTCGATTTGGGTTTTCTTAAAGAGGCTAAGGAATTTAAAACTATAAGTTTGGCTGCTCTTATACGCAGGCCTGAATGTGATATTAACACTATCAAGCATTTAATTAATGATGATTATAAAAAAGAAGTTTTAGAAAATGCTGAAATAACAATTAAATATGAGGGTTATATTTCTAGGCTTCAAAATGAGATTAAAGATATAAAAAAATATGAGAGTATGATTATCCCTTCCGATTTCGACTATAGCATATTAAAAAGCGTGAAGACTGACGCTATAAATAAATTAATAGAGTATCAACCACATACAATAGCAAATGCTCTAAAGATTCCAGAAGTTGATATGTCGGTTGTGCAAGTATTGATTTTAGCAATAAGACGTGGAGAGAAATAGCATAATGAGTGGAAATGAGAATAAAAAAATTCTTAAGTCATCGCTTAAAATGTCATTAGTAACGACTATCAGCAGGTTTCTAGGTCTTTTTCGTGATCAAATACAAGCATTTTTATTGGGTACAAGTTTTGTGGCTGATGCTTTTGCCATAGGTTTTATTTTGCCAAATCTCCTTCGAAGGCTATTTGCGGAAGGTAATATGGTTGTAAGTTTTATACCAGTTTTTATAGAAGTAAAAAAAGAAGATGGCGAGGAAGAAGCTAAACTTTTTTTTAGAAGTGTTTTTAGTATTTTATTTTTAGTTATGATTTTTATTGTTTTAATAGGAATTATAGTTTCTCCTTTTTTGGTGAGGCTTTTATATACCTCGGCTGATAATAATATTGAGGCTGTAAATTTAGCCACCAATTTATCGAGAATAATGTTTCCATATTTATTTTTTATCTCGTTAGCAGCACTCATGCAAGGTATTTTGAATGTTCACAATTCATATTCAATTTCAGCTGCAAGTCCAATTCTTTTTAATATTGTTATAATATCAGTGTCATTAATTTTTTACTTTTTCTTTAAAAACACTTTTGATAGCATTGCCTATGTATTTGCTTTTGCTGTTTTACTTGGTGGTTTTGTGCAATTTATTTATCAGATACCATTTGTCGCTAGGCTTGGATTTTCATTTAAACCACTTCTCAATTTTAAAAGTAAATATGTTAGAAAGATGATTTATTTATTTATCCCGGGTATTTTTGGGGCAAGTATTTATCAAATTAATTTATTGGTCTCTACTGCATTTGCGGGTTCAATTGGGGAAGGGCGAGTTGCTGCCTTAACATTTGCGACTAGGCTTAATGAATTCACATTAGGAATTTTTGCTGTTAGTATATCGACTGTAATGCTACCTACGCTAAGCCGATTAATTGCTGAAAATAATATTGAAGAGGCTAAAAAATCTTTAAGCTATTCGATTAGGCTTATTGCTTTAATTACAATTCCTGCTTCGCTTGGGCTTATGATTTTGGGACGTGAAATTATATCGATGCTTTTCGAGTATGGAAAGTTTTCAAGTGAGTCTAGTAATTTGGTTTATAATGCATTATTTTATTTATCCATTTCACTATTTTTTGTCGCTGGGTATAGAATAATTGTTCAGTCATTTTATGCGATGAAAGATATGAAAACACCTGTTTATGTGGCTTTATTTGCTTTTTTTATAAATCTTATTTTTAATATTTTATGTGTTTATTATTTTAAGTTTGATATAAAAGGTATTGCTATATCAAGTGTGGTTGCGAATATTTTTTCATTTTTTATATTATTTTTTATATTAAAAAAGAAGATGAAGACTCATTCAATTTTAGATAAAAAATTAGAATTAATTAAAACGATTTTTTCTAGTTTTATAATGTGTATTTTTGTTTTGATTATAAAAAAGTACTTATTTAATTTTGAATTTTTAAGTATTGCAAAATTAGATTTAATATTAAAAATAATTATAATTATATTCTCGTCGATTTTTATTTATGCTATGGCGAATATAATATTAAAAAATAAAGATTTTTCTTCTTTATTTGATATATTTATATCTAAAATAAAACCTAAAGTTTAGATATAAGTCTATTTAAAATAAAAAATCTAATAAATTTAGAAACGTCTCTTTTTTTTATATTGATTATATAGTATCATGTATGTCAACTAGGGTTATTGAATGAAAATTAAAAACAAAATACTTTACGCAGTTTTGCTCATAACAGTTTTATCACTATCTATAATTTTTGTGATAAATATATTTTACGATATGAAAAATACCAATTCTGAGTCAAATCTAATTGTAAATTCTTATATAGATAATATTTCGTCATTACTGGATGATATATTATTAGATGCTCAAAATTCAAGTTTATCATTAGCTGAAATTAATGCACTTTCTTATAGAATTTCTAGAACTGATAATTTAGAATTGCATTCTGTTTTTACAAATTCGATATCGAAATTTTATCAAACTCAAGATTTATATACTTATGCTTCTGGTGCGGGTATTTATTTTAATCCTTATTATTTGAATATTGAACCTAAAGATGCTTTATCTGTTTATATGTATGAAAATAATAATACATTTTCTTATGTATATGAATCGGATTATTCATCAGAGCAATTTTTTTTAGAAGTTATTCCTAATGAGGATAATAACATATTACCTATGGTTGGAAAAGTACATTACTCAGCACCATATTCTAAAACTATAGACGGTAAGACTTTTGAAGTTATAACTGTATCAGCACCTATTTATAATAATGATGAGATTTTAGCTGTTAGCACTACAGACATATCTATTGATAAATTGCATTCTATTATAGTTAGTCAATATAGTAATGAGAGTATTAAATCTACTATAGTTGATGTTGATAGTTCACAGATTTTGTTTCATGAGGATAAAAATTATCTTTTAAGAGATACATCTTCGCTTGGATGGATAGATGAGGTAATTTATGGATTTAGTGATATTAGAAAATTTTCATTTGAGGATGTTTTTATAAATGATGTAAAACATAATGTAAGTATAAAATACTTGGGTGTTAATAACTATTATCTTATTGTTTATACTCCTATAAGTTTTTATTCATCTAATTTGAATAATTATTTTATTTTATTTTTGTTAGTTACTGTTTTAGTTGTAATATTATTAATTATATTTGTAAATATTATAATGCATGTTTCATTAAAGCCGTTAGATTCTATAACTAATGCTTTTGAACAATCGGTACGTGATAAAGACCTTCGGTTTAATCTTAAAACTTTTAATACTAAAGATATTATATCAGAAATGACTAAATGGACCTCGATACTTACTTATAATCTTAACACATTATTTTCATCGACAGCGAATAAATTAGAAATTACTAAAAAAGACACCGATTCTTTAGATCAAGTTATAAAAGATTTTTCGAGTTCGGTATCTAATGCCTCTATTGAGTATTCTTTTGTAGCTAATAATATAATATCTACTCAAAGCAATATAGATAATATTAGAGACATTATTTCTAATGTTAGCACTAGTTTGTCAAGGTCGTCATCAGGGTTTGTCGCAATAAGTGGCTTAAAAGATGAAGTAAAGAATGAAATGGATCATATAAATGTTACAGTTGCTAAAGTTGAGATGTCAACAAAAAATCTATCTTCTAATATTCACGATTTCGTATCGAATTTAAGTGAAGCTAGTGAATATTCTAATCTAGTTGGTCAAGTTATAACTTCTGCTAAAGAGACTGTAGAACTATCTAAAACTACACTATTAGTTATTGGAGACATAGTAAAAGACTTGAATAATTATTTTACTTTTACAAGTGAAGGTATACAAAATACTAATATGCTTGCTATGAATGCAGCAATTGAGGCGGCACATGCTGGAGATATTGGTAAAGGATTTTCGGTTGTTGCAGAAGAAATACGCAAATTATCTAATAATTCTGCAGTTGAGCTTGATAAAATTTGGAAAAGATTAAAAGATTTTGAGGCTGGTATTAATGCACTTATTCAAGATGTAAAACATGCTGGCAATGTATTTGCGAATGGAGAAACCCAAGTAACTTCGCTTAGTGAAAATATTGTTAATTTGAAAGCTTTATTAGATTCAAATTCACTCGATATTTTTAGTTTAAATAATTCAAGTCAAGATGTAAGTGATATATTCAGTTCTGTAAAAGAAACTTATGCCCGTTTATATGATAAGATTGGCGATTTTGGAAATGAAGTTTTAATGCTTACTGAACCTTTAGAATCGATAGTTGGTGTTTCAAGTTCTATTGATGAAAGTTCAAAAGATATGGCGAAAAGTTCTGAAATTATTTTAGAGTCTAGTTCTAAATTTAATGACTTAAGTTTGGAAGTCGAAAAGTATTATAGCCAAATGATTGGGTCATTATCAGATTTAGAAAATGAGATACATAAGTATAAGTTTGATGACATAATGACTATAGAAGATAAAAAATCTAAATTAGAATCCACTATGAATAAAACTTTTGTTAAAGGCTATCAGATAAAAGAGCTTATCAATTTTATAAGCATTCGATTTGGTAAAGAAAAATATTCTGAATTTGTTTCAAGTCTTGATAAAGCGAATGCAAGTTTATATGAAAAACCTAAGTCGATATCAGCTAAAAAAAATTACAACCTAGATAAAGATTACTTAGCACCTCTTTTAGCTATGGTTAATATGTTTTATGATAATAATATCGATGATGGCGTAAAAGCAAAGTCTTTATATGACTTTAATAATATTAGCAGATCAAAAAAAATCATTATGAGATTAAGTTCTTTGAATAATTTTATATATTATATTTGTAATATTATTTCGAAATCATTTCCTAATATGAAAATTGATGTAGTAAGACGGGATAGCAAAAAATTTGTTATACATATGTCTTATTTTATAGGGCATAATTATTTAATGGAAAAGTATATTGAAGCATATATATTAGATATTTGTAAGTTTAGAAGAAAATATTCAAGCATAAAAAAAACAGTTTCAATAGAAGACGGCAGTGCTTACACAGAGTTTGTAATTTCTTGGTAAAATATTCTTATCCGTTATCATATTCCTCCGATAATTTAATCTAGTAGATTTTATATTGGAGAAAAATATGCAAATAGATATTACATCAAAATTAGATTTAAGCAGGTCAAGTGCTTTATCTTCACGAATGGAGAGTCTTAAAAAACAAAATGAGAATCTTACATCTAAGTTTTCTATTGAATCAGATTCTTTAGAGACTAAACCTGAAAGCGAGCGAGAGTTTGAGCTTAAAAGACTTAAAAATGTCGCCAATGATTTTGAGTCTTTACTTATAAATGACATGCTTAAATCGATGCGTAAAACTATTAATAAAACAGAGCTTATCGATGGTGGTATGGCTGAAGATTTATTTGAGGATATGTTATATTCTGAATATTCTAAAGAGTTTTCTAAGACAAAAGTTTTTGGAATATCTGAAATGATTTATAATCAAATGGAAAAATATATATAGTAAATATTATTTTAAATATCATTTATAGTTTGACTTTATGTAATATTATGATATCTTTTAATTATATTAAATTTGGAGGTCGGTTATGCAAATTCAAGGAAATTATCAGTCATCAATGGTACAGCAAGCTTTTTCAATAGAAATGCTTAAAGGATCATCTGAGATGCAATCACAGGCTATTGATGTATTAATGTCTGGTGTATCTGAATTGGTTAATTCTTCTAGTCGTCCTGGGATTGGTGAGAATGTTAACGTTTACGCTTAAGTTTTTTTAGCGTGTAATTTTAAAAATTAATAGGTGGTTATAATATGAAACGTTTTACAGTTTTAGGTCTGACGGTTATGTGCATATTTTTTGCAAATATATCTTCTGGTTATGCGTTAGATTCTGGTTTTACTTTGAATCTAAAGGCGAACTTTGGTGGAACTTATACTCAACCAAAAATTGATGAGACTGATCTTGCTTCACTTGGTGCTAATTATATGAAGGGTGGACTCGGTTTTATAATCGGTGGCGAGCTTGAAGTTGGTTATATTTTTGGAGCTGATAAATTTTTCGGACTTGAAAATAATAATATGTTTTCTGGTTTAGGTGTGTTTGGATATCTTGGTGTTGGACAGGGAAGTTCTATTCAGTCTTCTGGATCACTTGTTAAAGTGGGTGAAGTAGAAGAGCAGGTTGATGTATATTTTTCTGCATTTTATACTCCAGTTGCTGACTTCGGAATTACATTAAAATCTTTCTTCTTTAATAATAGATTTGCTGTAAGTTTGGGAATTGGTGCTAAAATGATAGCAGATACTACTCCTACATACGAGTTTTACTCTTCTCATCCAGAGGTATTTCCTCAAGAAGTTGGAACAATTATAGTTACAGAAGAGATGATTAAACAAATGAATCCTTTGATGTTGTCAATACGTGGCGGTCTTGAATATTATCAGCCTATTGTAGATAATTTTGCTCTTATTTTAGGTGGATATCTTTCTTATAATATTTATGATCCTAAGTTTATAACTATGCCTCCAACACTACTTGAATCAGCTATAGCACAGGGTTTCGACCCTTCAGTGCCACTTAAGTCTTTTAGATTAAATTCTTTAGATTTTGGTATAAGCATTGGTTTAAGCTTTAGAGGATAACAGAGTTTATCTGTTAAGGTTGTCTTTTGAAAAAAACTAATTTGTTATTTAAATATTTCTGTGTCTGTTTTTTAGCCATTTTCTTATTATCATGTGGAAATGGCTTTGATCCTAGACTTTATAATTCTAGGCGTGATGTTTCAGGTGGCGATGATAATGATTCTGGAACACCACCGCCGCCACCGCCAGTAGTTGATGTCAATTCCGATCCTTTCCTTTTTCCTGAAAATAATAACCCTGATTTTGGTGGTTTTAATAGTGCGAAATTTGATGAATGGACTTTATCTACTTATTTTGATGGTAAAAATGTTGCTAGACACAAATTTCACAATTATAAACAATGGTCGGCAGGTGATGCTGCTACTGCAGAATATACCGTATCAGGCGAGGATACTTATACTGAAGTCGTTACTGGTAGCTTAGGAAAGATTACAGATGCCACTTATATAATGTATAAGGGAAAAAATGATCATTTCGCACCTGACAGCACTTATAATATTGAGCCTGTTAATGGCATTGTAAGAATGGAACGTTTCCGATTTTTC
>CAMQVF010000005.1 GCA_947038115.1 uncultured Spirochaetia bacterium | reverse complement strand
AATTCCTGCCGAGGCGTTTTATGATGCTGGTAGTAGAGTTGGAGTTAAAACTATTAAAGAGGTGTCTGCCCCAAAAGCTTTAACTATTGGAGATTTTGCGTTTGATAGCTGCACTGCTTTGACTACTGCTACTTTTCCTATGGCTACAAGTATTGGAAATAATGCGTTTAGGAACTGCACTGCTTTAACTACTGCTAATTTTCCAGTGGCTACAAGTATTGGAGAGTGGGCGTTTACTCAATGCACTGCTTTGACTACTGTTGACATTCCAAAAGCTACAACTATTCAAAATAGTGCGTTTTATGGCTGCAAAGCTTTGACTACTGCTAGTTTTCCTATGGCTACAAGTATTGGAGAGAATGCGTTTAAGGACTGCACTGCTTTGACTACTGTTGACATTCCTATGGCTACAACTATTGGAAAATATGCGTTTTATAACTGCCCTGCTTTGACTGATGTTAGTTTTCCAGTGGCTACAACTATTGGAGAGAATGCGTTTTATAAATGCGCTGCTTTGACTACTATGGAAATTGCGACCAAGTCAACTCTAGAAACTTTAGATGTTACTGCATTTGTTAACGTTACTACAGCGAATATTACAGTTACTACTGGTAGTACTGCGAATAAGAATCTGCTAATAGCGAGGGGTTTTACTGCTGAAAAGATTACTCTTAAACCGTAAATAAAAATTAATAATTTGAATGGGTGCTTTTAATTAAGTGCCCTTTTTTTTGAAACAATATTATATCCTCTCCCACTTAGGCAGGAATTTATAAATCTTGATAATATAACATATTTACTGTATATTAAACTACATGTTAAAAGAACTTTTAGAACCTGAAATAAAAGAACTTCTCGCCGAAAATGAGCTTGATAGCGTCAGAGAAATTGTTATGATGTGGCAAGAAGTCGAAACAGCCGACTTGATATGTTCAATAGAAAATAAATATAAAAGCACTCTATTTAATATTTTGCCCCATGAATATTCTGTCGATGTGTTTTCTGAACTATCTTTACTTGATCAAGAATTATTGATTAAAAATATGGACGACAAAAAAATAAGCTCCATATTATATGATTTAACTCCAGATGATAGAACGGCTCTGCTTGAAGAATTACCACTTAAAGACTCATCGAAGATTCTTCCACTGCTTAAAGATGAAGACAGAAATATAGCTTATTGGCTTTTAGGTTTCCCAGAATATAGTGTCGGCCGATTAATGACACCTGAATATATAAGTATAAACCAAAACTACACTGTGAGCAAAGCATTTGAATATATCAGAGAAAATATCGAAGAGGCTGAAACATACACAACAATATTTATTCTCGATGATGATAAAAGACTTTTAGGTTCAATCTCACTTAGAATATTATTTTTTAGTGATAAAAATATTTTACTATCAAATGTTTTAGATAAATCATGCCCTTCTATAACCGCTTATGATGATCAAGAAAAAGCTATTGATATATTTAAAAAGTATAATATAAATGAGCTAGCCGTTGTCGATCACACTAATAACATGCTTGGTATTGTTACAGTCGATGACATTTTAGATGTGGCTCAAGAAGAATACACAGAAGACTTTCACAAAATGGCTGCCATCAATTCTACAAATGATAAATTTGATGAAGACATAAAACATTCTCCACTAATTCTACTTTATAAAAGACGTATTCCTTGGCTTCTAATTTTGGTTTGCATTAATATTGTGTCGGGTGCTATCATTAGTCTTTTTCAAGGCACAATAGAAAAAAATATTATTTTAGTAATATTCTTGCCACTACTTATAGCTGTTGGTGGAAATGCAGGAAGTCAATCGGCAATACTGATTATTCGTTCACTTTCAATAGGCGACATTCATATGTCTGACTGGTCGAAAATGCTTTTAAAAGAAATCCTAGTTTCAACCGCTTTGGGTGTTAGTATGGCGTTAATTGCTTCACTCTTGGGGCTTATAAGGACAAATGCAGACATAGCATTAATTGTCGGAATATCAATGTTTTCTACAGTTTTCACAGGTTGTATAATCGGCACGAGTATTCCTTTTGTTCTAACAAAGTTTAAGATTGACCCTGCGACTAGTGGTGCTCCAATTCTTACATCAATATGTGACATAATTGGAACGGCTATTTATTTTATTACAGCAAATATAATATTTAGCATATTAGCTTAAATATCTATCTTCAGGAAGTGAAATATTCTCTTTTGTTTGAGCATCGAAAATATGTATATTTTTACAATTAAATTTGAAACGACAATTTTTTGAACCCACATTTATATTTAAATGCTCTTGAGACCTTCCAACAAAAATCGAATCATTAAAATTAAAATAAATAAATTCTTCACTACCCAAACACTCAATAACAGAAATATCGACGAAATGTCCAAAGCTATCATCATCTAGTTTGAAGAAAATATCCTCGGCACGTACACCAACAATAACTTCTTTGTCTATATAACTTTCAAGTTTATGAGTCTTACTTTGTGGAATTGAACAAGTATAATCCCCCATTTTAATTTTATAATCATCAGCTTTCTTTTCTAAAACACCGCTAGTAAAATTCATTGAAGGTGAACCTATAAACTCGGCAACAAATTTATTAACAGGAAAATTATATAAATTAAGAGGAGTATCCAACTGACGAATATATCCACTCTCCATAACACAAATTCTATGCCCCAAAGTCATCGCCTCAACTTGGTCATGCGTAACATATATCATCGTATTATCCAAACCTTGACTTCCCAAGTCGGCATGAAGCTGTGCCAGACGAACACGCATAGACACACGCAATTTAGCATCTAAGTTAGAAAGAGGCTCATCGAATAAATAAACAGAAGCACGGCGAGCAATGGCACGTCCCAAGGCGACTCTCTGCCTTTGACCACCACTCATGTCTTTAGGTTTACGATCAAGCAAGTAATCGATTTCAAGATTTTTAGCTACTTCTCGAACACGGTCATCTATTTCTTTTTTAGGTAATTTCGCTATCTTAAGCCCAAAAGCTATGTTTTCATATACTGTCATATGAGGATAAAGCGCATAATTTTGAAACACCATAGCAATATTTCTATTTTTTGGAGAGACATCATTTACAATTTTTTCATCTATTCTAAGCTCACCAGATGTAATCTCTTCAAGCCCTGCTATCATTCTTAATGTTGTCGATTTACCGCAACCAGAAGGCCCAACCAAAACCATAAATTCGCCATTATTCACTTTCAAATTAATACCATTTACAACTGGGGTAGCATTTTCATACGACTTAACGATATTTTTCAATTCAATATTAGCCATTGATATTCACCTTAAAATAAAACAATTATCTAAACAGTACAGAAAAACATTATACGCATAATTTCTACAATTGCAATAATTGAATGCAATTTAATTATATTCTCGAGCAATAAATATGTTGTATATAATAATCTAAAAAATATATATATTACTTTACTAGTTTCACAATGTTAAAGAAAGAATTAAGAAAATCTTTTATGAGTATTTTATACTCTCCACTATTGCCATAATAACAAAATATGATATCATCTAAAAAGTCTCTGTTTTATTATTAGTTTTTGCTTTGAATAAATATATTTAGGAGTTTATTTTATGAAAGATGGTCAAAAAAATATTGGTATATTTATAGAAAAAGATAATCATATAAAGTCTAAATATCAAGACCAGTTGCAAAGAAAATTCACTATAGAATACTTCGATAGCATTCCAGCATCTCTTACATATCTAGTCGATAATAATATAAATATTTCATTTGCTGTTATTAAATTATCTTCAGATACATCTAAAGTTATTTTATCATTTTTAGAAAATATTAATAGCATAAATCCATTTATAAAAATAGTGGCGATAGAAACAAATGACGCAATACAATCTCAATTCAGTGACATAATAAAAAAATATAATATCATTACAGTATCTGATACTGAAGATAGCGACACTTTAATAAGCCGTATACAATCTAATTTATTACCTGAAGATGCTCCTAAAAGAAAATATTCTCGTGTAAATTGGCCTTTAAATGTAAAAGTTTCTTTTTTAGATGATAAAGAAAAACAAAGCTTCGATAGTAATGTTTTGTCTATAAGTGCGAATGGCGCATATATATCTCATGAAGATGAAATACCTGCTAAGGCAACAAGATTAGGGCTCACAATTTCGTTTAAGAATTTCAAACTATTCACAGAATCATATGTTGTATGGACTAATGATGCAAATCAGAAGCCAAGCTTTAGTCGTGGTTTTGCTGTAGATTTTAGAGATATGAGTTTAATATCTCAGAAAATAATTGACGAAATTATAAAAGATAAAATATTACAAGATATTTTAGTCAAAATTGAATAATATTCACTATTTTAATAAGTTAGAGATATAAAACACTTGAAATAATTTTAATTTCATTATCTAATTAACTTCTAAATTTTTTTATAGGAATTAAAGATTATGTTATTTAAATATATTTTGATATTTGCCATTCTAAGCATTCAGGTTTTTCCACAACTACAAACAAGCTTTTTAGATATAAATAAGTCTTCAGCTAAAATAGATTTTTCAATCGAAGAATATAGCGAAAACATAATAAAAATAAATATCGATATTCCTGAAGGCCACTATACATATATAAAGTCCGATATTGCATTTCCAATAAGTTTTTCAAACGATTCACTAAACATAAAAACATTATATCCAAAAGGTGAAAAAATTGAAGGTAGCGAAGTTCTATTTGGCAAACAAACAATTACTCTACAAACGACGAAGCCTATAGAAAATAAAGATTATCAGATTAACATATTATATCAGCTTTGTATTAAAGAAGATAATATATGCCTACCCCCAGTATATGAAACTATAATTTTTTCTGCCAACAGTGAAAACTTTAGCGATATAAAACCCATCAATTCGTCATTCTTAAATGAAGCCTCAAAAGAAGATAGCATCGTGGGTAAAATAATGAACTCACATAATATGGCTATAACATTAATTTTAATATTTTTAGCAGGTTTCGCATCAACTCTACTCCCATGCACCTATCCACTCATATCTGTAACAATATCATTATTATCACCCGTAAAAAAGAACGACGAGAAAATAATGATGAAAAAAAATATTTTATACTCACTATTCTTCGCACTCGGCATAATGACAACATACACACTTTTAGGTAGCATAGTCGCACTTGCAGGAAGTTTATTTCAAAAAACTATACAATTTGGAAGTCTTGGTTATAACCCGATAGTGCTATCGATAATCGTTTTATTCTTTTTATATTTCACATTCTCAATGGCAGGCTTTTATGACTTCAGCATTCCAAATTCTTTGCATAACCTAAAAGCAAAAGCATACTCAAACAATAAAAACTCTGTTGTCACTAAATATATTATGGGGCTTATTACTGGGGTGGTCGCAACTCCTTGTGCTGCTCCTGCGGTTGCATTAATACTCGAAGTGAGTTTGCTAAACCCAAGAAATAGTATTATTTATATGGCGACTTATGCATTAGGATTTTCTAGTGTGCTTTTTATTCTTGGTGTTTTTGTATCAAATATGTCGAAATTACCAAAAGCAGGTTCATGGACAATTTATATTCGATATGCATTCACACTCGTCATGCTTTTAGTTTCTTTTTACTATGCACAAATTCTATTTAAAACTATGAATTTTGAAAAACTAAGTGTCATCATGGCAATAGTTACAATTTTTTTATTCGCATTAATTGCATATTTAATAACAAAACAAAAAAGCCCATTGACTAAAAAAGAATTAAAAATATTTTTAGCGGTTCTAATCGTTGGCACAATAGGTTCAGGCATATATAATTTTAATCGAGAAATTAGTGCTCATAACCACACACCAGAAGTATATTCAATAGAAGAAGCTCAAGCCTTATCTCGAGAAACTGGCAAAAAAATATTTATAGACTTTTCAGCCATTTGGTGTGAGAATTGCTATAAACTTAAAGAAAATGTTTTGCATAGTACCACTTTAGAAGAAATATTCGAAGATAATTTTATATTTTTAGAAGTCGACATAGATAAAAATAAAGAACTCGCAAGTAAATTTAATGTACGTTGGATTCCATGGGTAATTGTAGTCGATAGTGACTTGAATGTTATATATACAAAAAATATATTCGAAAGTTTCGATAAAAAAACGGCCTTAGAAATTAAGGAAGATTTACTAAATATCAAATAAATTTAAGAAAAAAACTCTTCAACTATAGAAGTTATTCCATCGAAATCGAATTTATAAATTTCTAAAAGCTTTTTACGAGTGCCAACTTCCAAGAATTTATTTTCTATTCCATGTATTTTCAACTTGCTAGATAAATCATGTTTAGTGAAAATACTTGCAATTGACTCACCCACTCCACCTTCGATGACAGATTCTTCTATGACAAGCACTTTTTTTGCTTTTTTACAAGCATTAACAATACCCAGCTCGTCAAGTGGTTTCACTGTACATAAATTTATTATGCTTATATTTTTGTCAGATTTCAAGCTAACATCGTAAATAGTATTTAATATAACTCCATAGCTTATTATAACGAAATCGCTACCTTCATCAACAATATGACATTTTCCAATTTCAACTTTTTCAGGTATTAATTTTTCATTCACTGCAGGCAATGCATCTTTAGGATAACGTAGAGCTGTCGGAGTTTTTATACTAATAGAAAGCTCAAACATTTGACGAAAATCATTTTCACACACTGGGGCAAATATCGTCATATTAGGAATTATTTTCAGAAATGCAACATCATAAATACCTTGATGAGTATCGCCGTCATCAGGCACCAAACCAGCACGGTCAATCATAAACTTGACATTGGCATTCATAAGTGCTACATCATGCATAACTTGATCAAATGCTCTTTGCATAAAAGTAGAATATATAAACACGCAAGGTGTCATTCCACTCGATGATGCACCTGATGCAAATGTTGTTGCATGCTCTTCAGCAATTCCTACATCGAAAAATCTATTTGGAAAAATTTTAGAATAATCTCCCAAACCAGTTCCAGACTCCATTGCCGCTGTTATCGCAATAATCGACTCATTTTCATGTGCAGCTTTTATAATACATTCACCAGCCAAATTTGAAAATATCCTTGAAGATGGCGACTTTAATGCCCCAGTTTCAACATCGAAAGGGCTTATCCCATGAAATTTAGCAGGATTTTTTTCGGCAATTTCATAACCCTTACCCTTAACAGTATTAATATGAATAAGTCTAGGGCCTTTAATATTTTTTATATTCTCAAAAACATTAAAAAGTTCATCATAATTATGCCCATCAATAGGACCAAAATATTTGAAACCAAATTCTCTAAATATAATACTAGGCGTAACAAAACTTCTAATAGAACTTTCAAGCCTATAAATAATATCATTAGCCATCTTACCAAAAAATGGAAGCACCGAGAGTATATCTTTTATTTTTTTTGAAACATCTTGAGCAAGCTTTTCATTAAATGCCGTATTGAGTGCTTTTGAAATAACACCAATATTATTACCAATAGACATGTCATTATTATTTACAATAACGATTAAATCATTATTAACATTCGATATATTATTCATAGCCTCCAAAGCCATTCCGCTAGTCATAGCACCATCACCAATAATAGCTATAACTTCACCATCAACGCCTTGCAATTTTCTCGCTATAGAAAGCCCTAATGCATACGATATCGAAGTTCCTGCATGTCCAGTTTCTGCAATGTCATGCTCAGACTCTTCCCGTTTTGGAAAGCCTGAAATTCCATTAAATTGTCTTAGTGTATTAAATTTATCTCGTCTGCCTGTGAGAATTTTATGAATATAAGATTGATGCCCCACATCGAAAATAAAACTATCTTTTGGCGAATCGAACAAATAGTGCAAGACTAATGTAAGCTCAACCACTCCCAAGTTGCTAGCCAAATGACCGCCTGTCTTAGAAACTGTTTCTATTATAAACGATCGAATCTCTTCCGCTAAAACTGGTAAGTCTTCTTTACTTAATTTTTTCAAATCTGATGGGTTGTTAATTTTTTCTATCATAATTATGCATTCTACATAAAAACCAAAAAAAATAAAGAACTTTTTTGCAATACTTGAAAGATAAAAAAGTAGAAAAATGTACTATTTATTGGATTTTCATTTGAATTTTTTTTTTTTTTTACTATACTTTAAAATAGATGCGGCACTTAATTGCTTTACTCTAATATCAACCTTCATGGGAAATTAAATTTTCCAAACACCTACGTTATTATACAAAAGCAATTTCAAGGCTTATCATTAGTAAAAATCATTTTTAAGGAGTTTGCCTATGCGAAAAGTATATATGCCCGAGAATATCCGAAATATTGCTTTGATAGGTCATGTTGGTTGTGGAAAAAGCACACTAAATGAATCCTTGCTATTTACAGCCAAAGCAATAGATAAAAAAGGTGATATTGATAAGGGTAGCACTACAAGCGATTATACCGATGAAGAGATAAAACATAAAATGTCAATTCATTCATCGGCAAGTTTTCTCGAATGGAAAGAACACAAAATAAATATTATTGACACACCGGGTTCTGGCGATTTTAGCGGTGAGGTCAGGCCTTCAATTAGAGTGGCTGAATCTGCAGTTGTAGTCATTGATGCCGAGATGGGTATTCAAACTGAAACTGAAAAGAATTGGTATGTCGCTAATGAGTTTAAAAGACCAAGACTCATTTTTGTTAATAAGATAGATAAGGAAGGTGTTGAACATACTAGCCTTATCGAAAAAATTGAAAATAATTTTAAAGAGCCACCAGTTGTGCCTATTCAATTGCCGATAGGGGAAGGTTCTAATTTTAAGGGCATTATCGATGTTATTCATCATAAAGCACATATAATAGATGAGAATGGTGAATACAAAGAAACTGAGATACCTGAAGAGTATTTTGCTGAATATAGAGCGACAAGAGATAGACTTAAAGAGCTTATATGTGAAGTCGACAACTCACTGACTGAACGTTTTTTAGCAGGTGAGCATTTCACTGATGAAGAAATTATGGAAGCTTTAACTAAATCTATATTGCAGTATAAAGTTGTTCCAATGCTATTTGGTAGTGCACAAAAAAATATAGGGGTAGAATCATTACTTGATGTCGTACTTAAGTATATGCCTTCACCTTCTTATATACCTGAAGCTAAGGGTAAAAATCCTTTGACTAGTGAGGAGTCGGTTCGATGTATAGAAACAGATAAAACTTTTGCTGCTTTTGTATTTAAAACGACTATTGATCAATACGCAGGTAAAATATCTTTTTTCAAAATACGTTCTGGAGAATTATCAACAGGTGACGAAATATATAATTCGAGAACTGGAAAAAAAGATAAAGTATCTCATATTTATATGGCACGTGGTAAAAAACAAGTAGAAGTCGATAAAATTACAGCGGGTGATATTGGTATTCTTGCTAAAATACCCGACTTAAAAACATGCGACACCATAAGTGATCCTGCAGATCCTTTTGCTTTCGAGCCTATAAAAATCCATCAACCTATATATTTTACAGCCATAAAAATTACTAAAAATGATGTAAAAGCCCTTGAGCTTCTTGAGCAAATAGCACAAGAGGATCTTACATTTCATGTAGAATATGATAGCGAAACTAAAGAAACTGTAATAAAAGCTATGGGTGATTTGCAAGTAAAATTGCATTTAGAAAGAGTCATAAAAATGACGAAAGCAGAAATAGAACAAATGGTGCCAAGTGTTGCCTATCGCGAAACAATAAGAAAAAAAGTTCAAGCACAATATAGACATAAAAAGCAATCGGGTGGAAGCGGACAATTTGGAGAAGTTCATATAGAAATTGAGCCTCTACAAAGAGATGCAGGTTTCGAATTTGTAAATGATATTTTTGGCGGTTCTATACCAAAACAATATATACCCGGAGTTGAGAAAGGAGTACATGAAGCGTTGACAGCGGGCTCTATTGGCAAATACCCTATAGTTGATATTAAAGTTAGACTTTATGACGGCAAGTATCATGATGTCGACTCTAATGAAATATCTTTCAAAATAGCGGGTGCTATGGCTATGCGTGAAGCGATTAAAACTGCGAACCCTGTATTGCTTGAGCCTATAATGAATGTAAATGTTTATGTTCCAGATAGTCATACTGGTGCGATAATGAATGACCTCACTGGAAAAAGAGGAAAAATTCTTGGCATAGAACAAGTATCAAATACGACTCAAATGATTAAAGCGCAAGTTCCTTTGGCTGACATGATGACTTATTCTATCGACATGAAAGCACTAACTTCAGGTAAAGGAATGTTTGATATGGAACACTCACATTATAATGAACTTTCAGATGCTCTCGTGAATAAGATTATAGAACAACGTAATAAGGCTTTAGAGGTTATGCAATAAAAATTTATTGTATGCAAGAAGTGTGCTAATCTTGCATATTTTTGCTTAACATATTATAATAGTCGATATTGTTTAATAAAAATAGGAGAATATATGCTCAAAATAATTGACAAAATTCAAAAAGAACATGTTTTTGAAAATTTAGACGTTACAGACAAGGAATCACTTTTTCAAGCGTTAAGTGCGAAAATATCTGCAGCAAGCTCACAAGATGCTACTGCTATATCAGATGCGCTTCATAAACGTGAAGATGAATACACTACCAATATTGGTAATGGTGTAGCTGTTCCTCATGGTAGAATCAAAGGATATGGTCGAACAGATATTTTTGTAGCTTTTCTTAATGCCGCTATAAATTATGACTCTGATTCAGACGAACATACTCCAGTAAAAATTATATTTGCAATTTTATCCGATGAAGATGATCCAAAAGATTATTTACTTAATCTTTCTCAACTTTTCTTTTTAGTAAATCAAAAAGATATTCTTGATAAAATTATGCATTCTACTACATATGTCCAACTTGAGGAAGCTTTAAAAAATGTTAAGGCTATGGATGAGAAGTATGAAGTAGAAAAGCAAATCAAGTTTTTAATTGAGCTTGAAAGAGCAGATATACAAATTCGTGCTTATGAGCTTTATAGTGCTACTCATTCTAAACAAAAATCAGATGCGGTTCTTGATGAGTATAAAAAATATAAAGAAACTTTGAGTGCTAAAATTGATATGAATGTACTTGAAACATATACTCGAATTAAAAACAGTAAGGGTGATGCACTTTCTAAGATAACAGATTGTAAGTGTAGTGCTTGTAATGTTGCTATACCTAAAATGACTGTAAATGAAGTTCGAAGACAAAATCAAATTATTCTTTGTTTTCACTGTGGAAAAATTTTATTTGCTACAGATTGATCTTAAATCAATGAAGCAATTATTGATACTTCTGCTTTTTGTTTTTGTAAATATTCTAGCTTGCAGTAGTTTAAGACCGAGTAGCGTGGTTGATAGTTTTATTAACTACCCTAACCCGTTCGACTCAAGAAACGAGTTTACTACATATCAAGTTAAATTAAAATCAACAGAAATTATAAAAGCGGAAGTCAGTATATTTGAAGAAGATGGGAGTTTAGTCTCTCGTCTTCTTCTATTAATAAACGAAACTAATAAATCACAAGCTCAAGTGAATTGGCGTGGACTAGACGATGACGGAAAATATTTAGCGAGTGGTGTATATTTTGCTCGCCTTAATATTACAGATTCAAATGGATTTATAGAAGTTAAAGAAATAAAAACTCTATTAAAATAAATGAAAAATAGAATAATCCTTTTTAATTTAATAATATTTCTAACATTATCTTTTTCAATATATTCAAAAACAATTTCTATATTGGGTGAAAACAGCACAAGAGATAAATCTATGGCTGGTTTAAGTTTTCTCACTTCGTCCGACTCTTCTGCAATATTTAATAATGCAAGCATGTTGCTCACATTGCAAAAATCGAGCCTACAAGCTAGCTACACTCTCAATCCTCAACTTGAAAACAATGCTAATATTTCATATTCATACACAAAAAATAATTTAGCATTTGGTATTGGAACAGCTTTTAATTTAAAAGAAATAAATAAATATAATTTTAATGGTGAAAATGAGGGGAGCTTTTTGCATGGCTCTTATTTAGCAGTCATTTCAGGGGCTATAAAAATATCCGACTCTTACTTATCTATAAATTTAAAAGCCGTGGTAAATACATTTGAAGATAATAAAATAGACGCAGGTGGCTTCATCGATATTTCTTATATGCGTTCGATATTTTTGCCTAATTTAAGAATTGGTTTAGGAATAAAAAACTTAGGATTTTATCAAAACACATTTGGAATAATTGACACAAAAGTAATTGCTGCCATCGGTTATAAAAATGATCAAGGAACTTTAAGTGTAACAACCGAATATAGCATCGACTTGCCGTCTTTAACTCATCACATCGGTGCCGCCTTCGACATCATGGTGATTCCGTTTAATGCGATAAACAATAAAAAAAATAACTTAGATGACATACCCGAGTGGGCTTTGGATGACCCAAGTTATCTAAGCCGTAAATCTTTAAGTGGAATGTCAATTCGATTTGGAATAACAACCGACGAAATATCCCTCGGGCTAGGTTTTAATATTTATGACTTTAGACTCGACTATTCACTAGAATTCGATGAGTTTTCAATATCAAAAATGAGCCACAGCTTAGGTGTTAATTATTATTTTTAAGAAGACCTTTCACAAAAAATATTCCATAAGTTATATGTGAGAAAAATATCCCAAAGGCTTTGAACAAACCTCTCGTCAATGAAAAAGTTGAAAGTGCAGAACCTATAAGCATGAGCCCATATAATGCAAGTGGTATTAACGATAAATATTTAAGCCTATAATCGACACCCACACTAAAAATAGCTGCAATAGAAATTAAATATAAACAAAATAGCGAAGGTATAAAATAAGCGATGTGAAGCGAATTCCCACCGATATTACGAATAAAACATCCTCTATGCCATGCATAAGAACTTAATTGCTTAAAATGTCCAAAAAATATACTCCTCCTATGATGATAAACCAAAGCCTCTGGGGTATATAATATTTTTTCATTTTCTTTTATTATATTATTGCACAAAATAGTATCTTCACCCGGCCAAAAATTCGAATCAAATCCACCAACTTTATCATAAAGATTTCTTGTTATAATGAAATTGCAACTTGGAAAATCATCAACATATTGAACTTTGGCAGGCACATAACGTGCAACCATTTTACCCGACATGAGCACACTTGAATAAATATATCCACTTATAGCCTGAAAAAAATCATCATTCAAAGCATTAACTGCAGGCCCTCCAAGCGCTTCGACATTCTCACTTTGCATAGCTCGTAATGCATTTTCAAGCCAGTTAATTTCAGGATAAGTGTCATCATCTAAAAATGCTATAATTTCACCTTTTGATATTAAAACGCCTTCATGTCTTTTCGTAGCAGGAGGTTTATTTCCTGTAGCATTAATTATAAGTCTTTTATCTTCAAAAATTTCATGTTTAATATCATCATCAGAAAAAACATCAGGTAATATTATAATTTCAAAATTTTTATATGTTTGATTTACAATATGCACACTCGACTCGATAACATAATTATTTATTTTTTTTAGTGGAATAATAATACTTACAAGTTTATTTTCAGATTCTATGCCTCTATTATCTCCGAATAAATTATCATAAAACTTCAATATTCTAAGCCGATAAAAAACAGCCAAAGTATCGACGAATGTACTAAATAAAATACTCAAAGGAATAATACCAAAATGTCTATTGGCATTAAGTTCGATTGGCGCTGAAACTATTTTTTGCCCATTTAAATGACAACAAGCCAAAAGTTCCAAATCATAAGCGAATCGGCGAACAAGCACACGAGGAAATGACCCTATAATGGCACTTCTTTTGAAAAGTTTAAGCCCTGTTTGCGTATCTTTTATAGGAAGTCTAAAAAATAATTTCACAAAAATAAAATAAATAAATGAGATTGTCTTTCTTATATTAGAATAATTTACGATAGAATCTTTATGTCTTTTTGATCCTATAACAATATCAGCATTTTCATTTTCTAAAATTTCAAAAAAGTTTTTAATAGAATAAGGATTAAGCTCCATATCGGCATCGCAAAAAATAATATAATCACCAGAAGCAAGCTCTAAAGCTCTTTTAAGTGCATGGCCTTTTCCACAATTTTTTGATGAATTAAATATTTTCACATTGTCATATTTAGTTTCAAGCTTAAACATTTCAGACAAACTATTATCGCTTGAACCGTCATTTGACAAAATAATTTCAAAGTTATCTAAAAAGCTAGATAAAACCTCAATTAAATATTGAATATTTTTATAAATAGTACTCTCTATATTATAAATTGGTACTAATATAGAAACTTTTTCTTTTATTTTATTTGAAGTCATAAGACCGCTTTAATTATTTTTACTTTCTAAATTGGCAAAAAATAATATCTTAACATGTGTATAATTACTTCCTACCGTCGAACCCGCTATAACGCTTGTAGGATAAGTCCAAGTTTTGAATGGAAGATCTAAAGTTTTTATAAGATTTTGTGCATTTGCAAAATCGAATGTAAGCAAATAATCAGAATTAACTATAGTATTCGCATTCTTTTTTATATAATTAGAAATATTATTTTTTTTGTTAAAACCACTAATTAAAATTTCTAGTGCCTTCTCGTTTTCAGACATAAATAGTACATTATTTTTTGATGTATAATAAAGGCTTTTTGAATTGGGAATATTATATAAATAGATAAAGTTATTTTTATAATTTCTTTCAAATTTATCGATTTTCCCATATTTTTTAATTAAAGACTCTTCGAAAAATGGAATTAAATAAGACTCATTTTTTACTTCAAAAGATATTATAGGATAATTTACATTCAAAGATTTATCATTTAATAATATCGCTGAAGCCTCACCCTTAAGCTCTCTAATCATATCACTTAAAATATATTCATTGTTTATTCTCTGTAATGACTCATATGCATTAAGAGCTAAAACATTTGTATTACTCAATTTTTTCATGTCATTAAAAAGTAATGGATAAAGACTTGGTAGTTGCGCCTTAAGAGAAAGAAAAAACACAGTGTCTTCTTTCGACAATAAACTCGGAGTATTTGTTATTCCACCAAGCGAGTAAAGTATAGCTCTGTCACTGCCGCCATATTCATAGTCAACATAGATATCAACAAAGCCCCTATCATCATGTAACTTCGTATATAAATATAAACTAGAAGCCTCTTCGCCGATATATTTAAGTGGGGTGAAAAGAATATTATCCTTGCCCTTCAAAATA
This sequence comes from uncultured Spirochaetia bacterium, assembly GCA_947038115.1. Lineage (GTDB taxonomy): Bacteria > Spirochaetota > Brachyspiria > Brachyspirales > Brachyspiraceae > CAMQVF01. The sequence continues at coordinate 37,171 of CAMQVF010000005.1, read as the reverse complement.
TCATAACGCTTTTTATTTATATATAAAGACATATCAGGCTTATAATCTTCTTCAGCCTTTTTAAGTATTTCGACTTCATTCAAGTTAGATGCTTTCGACTTCAAGAATTCTATAAGTTTCACAACATGATTATATTCTTTAGCGAAAATTAAAAGCCCATCAAAAGTAGTAAAAAATATAACATTATTATTATTATTTTTAGTTACAGAATTTATTACGATATTATTATATTTAACCCTCTTGATTTTATAATTATCTGACTCAATATTAAAATTGTCAACATTCATAAATATATTAAACATGAGACTAGGCAATCTACCTATATCAAAAATAAAATAAATTTCTGAATCATTAATATTATTTTCAGCAAGAGACCAAAATAAAATACTAGCATTTCTCGAGTAAACATATTTACTAAAAGTTCTTGTATAAAAACTTTTATCATTTTGCATCTTATTTACAAATGAATCAATATTTTTAAGAATTAAAGAAAACTCAAACATCGATTGATCATGTGAAATTCTATAAGCGTAAATAGATTCTATAATTTTGCCAATGCTCTCACTAGAGTTTTCAACACTCATATAAAGCAAGGCATCTTTTGGAATCGCCACATTCTTCATGCTCTTTTTATGCAATCCATACGGGAAAAAACCTATAATCATAGTTGCTATAAATAACACTAAGAATACACTAGCTAATATGATAAATAGCTTAACTTGCCTTTCTCTACGAATACTCAACATAAAAAGTAGAACACTCCATAATGATTTTGTACATTCTACTATAGAATAGTCTTTTTGTCAAAAATACTTTTAATTTAAGTACTATTTTACTACAATATTTACAAGTTTATTTTTCACATAGACAACTTTAAGTATTTGTTTATCTTTTGTAAAAGCTAAAACTTTTTCATTTGCCAATGCTTTCTCTTTAGCATCTTCTTCAGATATACCAATTTCAGCATCTATTCTATCTCTAAGTTTGCCATTAATTTGAAAAACAAGCTCGAATGTTGACTCTTTACAGAAAGCTTCATCATAAGAAATCCATTTTTGGTCAAGTACAGTTTTCTCGAATGATAATAAACTCCAAAGTTCCTCTGTTATATGTGGAGCTATTGGGTTTAGTAAAATTAAATAACCTTGAATAATCGACTTAATCATTAAAATATCATCATCATTTTTAGCCGTACAACTAGTGAATGAATTTAACAATTCCATAAGTGCGGCAATTGCAGTGTTAAAATGAAATCTATCTTTAATATCGATAGTTACTTTCTTTATTGTTTGATGATATTTTTTATACAATGACTTAGCATCATCCGAAAGTTTATCATAATCAAAAGATTGAGTACTGTTTTTAATTAAATCATTATCTTGATATTTTAATAAAGCATTCCAAACTCTTTGTAAATATCTCGAAGCTCCACGCATTCCATCATCACTCCACTCCATATCACGTTCAGGCGGTGATGCGAACATTATAAATATACGCACAGCATCTGCCCCAAAACAGTCTATAATTTCTGTAGGATCAACGCCATTAGCTTTAGACTTAGACATCTTCTCCATTCTTATTATAATATTATCTTTATTAACACCGTCTTTTAAATAAATATTATTTTCATAATCTTCTTCAGAATAATACTTTTTTAAATCTTTTGCATGATATGAATTAGCCAAAACCATACCTTGAGTAAGTAGACGCGTAAAAGGCTCATCATTTTTAGTCATGCCAATATCACGCATAAACTTATTCCAAAAACGGGCATAAAGTAAATGCATACAAGCATGCTCAACACCACCAATATATTGATCAACAGGAAGCCACTTTTCAGCCGCCGCTTTAGAAAAAGGCTCATTCTCATTTAGAGCATCAGTATATCGAGAAAAATACCATGAACTACAAATAAATGTATCCATAGTATCAGTTTCACGACGAGCATGCCCACCGCAACTAGGACATGAAACATTCATAAATTCTTTTGAGTGAGTCAATGGATTTTCACCAACTGTGAATTCAATATCAAAAGGCAAAGTGACAGGCAAATCTTTTTCAGGCACAGGCACTAAACCACATTTTTCGCAATATATAAACGGCATTGGATTTCCCCAATAACGCTGTCTTGAAACAAGCCAATCTCTTAATCTATATTGAATTTTCTTTTCGCCAAAACCATTAGCCTCAGCATATTCAATTGCTTTTTCTATTGCAGCCTCACTTTGAAGCCCATTCAAAACTTCAGAGCAAATAATAACACCATCATCGACAAAAGCCTTATCCATAGTCGAAGCATCAACCGAATTGTCTTCATTTTGAACAACGACTTTAATATCTAAATTATATTTTTTAGCAAACTCAAAATCCCTCTGGTCATGAGCAGGAACAGCCATAACAGCTCCACTTCCATATTCAGCCAAAACAAAATTGGCAGCATATAATGGAACTTTGGTTGAATTAAACGGATTTACAACATAACGTCCTGTAAATACACCTTCTTTTTCATAGTCTGATTTTTGGTCAATTTTAGCCGACCTTCTTATAAATTCTTCAACTTCTGTTTTTTTATCATCAGTAGTTATACTCATAAGTGTTTTATGATTCCAACCTATAGCCATATAAGTAACGCCATAAATTGTGTCTGGGCGTGTTGTGAATATTGGGAAATCGCTGCCGTCATCAAGTTTAAAAGTTATATTAGCACCGATTGACTTTCCAATCCAGTTTTTCTGCATGGAAATAACATTATCAGGCCATAGACCTTGAAGTTTTTCCAAATCCCCGTCAAGCTCACAAGCATAATCGGTAATTTTAATAAACCACTGCTCCAATTCTTTTTTAGTCGCTAAGGAATCACAACGCCAACAAGTTCCTTCTTTAGTAACCTGCTCATTAGCAAGCACTGTATTACAAGTATCGCACCAATTAACATCACCCAATTTTTTATATAAAAGCCCACGCTCATACATCTTCAAAAAGAACCACTGTCCCCACTTATAATAATCGGGCAAACAAGTTGTAACTTCTCTATCCCAGTCATAGGAATATCCAAGTAAATTAAGTTGATCCTTCATTCTCGCAATATTATCAAGTGTCCATTTAGCTGGGTGAATTTTATGTTCAATAGCCGCATTTTCAGCAGGCATACCAAAAGCATCCCAACCCATAGGGTGAAGAACTTCAAAATTATTTAGCATATGATAACGAGATATACAGTCAGATATTGTATAATTCGACACATGCCCCATATGCATTTTACCAGAAGGATATGGAAACATCTCGAGAACATAATATTTCTCTTTGTTTTCATTTTTATCATTTGTAGCCTTAAAAGAATTGTTTTCTTTCCAATACTTTCGCCACTTTTTTTCTATTTCCGAAAAATTATATTCAATCATTAAATGTCTCCATCCATACATTTTTAAGCTTGTATTTTATATCGAAACAATTTATTTTACAATATCTACTAAAAAAAATCACTTTTTAAAAATAAAGTAGATTAAATAAACTATGAGTAGTATTTATATAATAAAATATTTACATAATCAAATTATAGTGAATTGCAAATTAAAATGAATTATTATATTATTAGAGACAACTATCTTTTTTAGGAATATTAATTATGAATTTAAATAAAATTATCAAAAAAAATAATATTTTTGTTATAGCCGAAGCTGGCAGTAATCATGAAGGTGATATTAACGTTGCATTAGAAATGGTTAGAGAAGCTAAAAAGGCTAATGCTCATGCTATAAAATTTCAAGCATTTACAAGAGAATTATTATTTGCCGACGACGAATATTGTAAAGCACTTAATCTTCCAGACAATGCATTAGACACTGTTCATGCCATAACATTTAAACGTGAATGGTATCCTATCATAATGGAAGAGTGTAAAAAAAATAAAATAATATTTTTAAGTACACCATTTTCGGTTGAAGCCGTTGATGACATGGAAACATATGATATAGAAATGTATAAAATTGCATCATGCGACATCAATAATATTCCACTACTTAAAAGAATAGCTACTACAAAAAAAAGCGTGATTCTTTCTACAGGACTTGCCACTAATAAAGAAATAAAAGAAGCATTAAAAATTCTTAAAAATAATGAAGTCGCACTTCTTCACTGTTGCGTCGAATATCCTGCCCCTTTTGAAGATATTAATCTTAACAGAATTAGTGTTCTACATCAACTATTTAAGAAACAAATTATTGGCTATTCTGACCACACAATTGGTTCTGATGCTGCTATTGTTGCTGTTTCTAAGGGTGCGAAAATAATAGAAAAACATTTCACTATGACGCCTGAAAAACAAGAGGGAGATCACATCATAAGCCTTGATAGCGAAAACTTAAAGAAAATAATTGAAAGCATTAATAATACTATATCTATGCTTGGAATAAAAAATAAAAAAGAAAAGATATTTACTAAAAAAGAAAAGAAAGAACTTATTTATGCTAAAAGATCGATTTATCTAAGAAACGACATACAAGCTGGTTCTATAATAAATGAAAGCGATATGATAGCATTGCGTCCAAATACTGGAATAAGTGTGAGCAAATGGGAAAAGCTTATTGGTAAAAAACTTAGAGTCGATAAAAAAGCATTTGAAAAATTAAGTGAAAGAGACTTTAATTAATATATAATACCGCCACATAAAACCATGTTGTCTTTATAACATACAGCCGATTGCCCCTTCGCTACAATTGTTGCAGGCTCATCAAATTCAATATGCAACATGTCATCTTTTGGTGTAACTGTCGCATAATTACCATGTCCAGCACTTCTAGTTTTAACCAAAGCTCTGAAAGATTTATCAGTTTTAGCTATAGAAACCCAGTTAATATGATAAGCATTGCATTCTTTAATTAGAGTTTTTTCTTTAGTGGAAACATAAACTCGATTGCTATCTTTATCGATTGCCACAACATATAAAGCTTCTTTGTAATAAACATTAAGCCCCTTACGCTGACCAATTGTGTAATTAAATATACCATTATGAAAACCTAAAACTTGCTCGGTATCTAGTAAAACTATTTCCCCTTTGAGAGGATTATCTTCAAAAAGTCTATGATACTCTCCTGCAAAAAAATCTTGACTCTCACTTTTATCAGCAACATCAAGCTCATAAGAATGTGCAAGTTTTCTCGTGTCCTCTTTTGTATTCTTATACATAGGAAACATTATTTTTGATAATTGTTCTTGAGTAAGTTTATATAAAAAATAAGACTGATCTTTCGATAAATCATTTGCCACCAAAAGCATATATCTTTTAGTGTCATCATTATATTCTATGCCTGCATAATGACCAGTAGCAAATTTATCAAATTCTATATTAAGTGATTTTATACCTTCGAATAAAGCACCAAATTTAATCAGTGAATTACATTGAATACAAGGATTCGGCGTTAAAGCATTTTTGTATGAATTTATGACATAATCAATAACATATTTCTCAAAATATTCACTGACATCAATCGAGTAATAATCGATACCTATAATATCCGCATATCGCCTACATTCAGACACAACAACATCTTGATAAGGCCCGTAACAAGAACCCGCCTTAGGCGCTCTTGCATCATTATTCCAAAGTTTCATCGTAACACCAAAAACATCATGCCCCTGCTCTTTCAGCAGTTTAGCCGTTGTCGTAGAATCAACACCAGCACTCATTCCTACAGCGATTTTCATAAATTATTGTTAGCTCCATCTTGTAAAGACTTTATCATATTATTATTAAGTTCTTTAGCACTATTATAACCCAAAGTTTTAAGTCTATGATTTTTAGACGCTGTTTCTATTAATACCGAAACATTACGCCCAGATCTTATAGGAATTTTAAGATATGAAATATCGACACCCATAACATCTTCTCTTTTATCATCAAGTCCTGTACGGTCATAATCCGCACTTTCATCCCAATCCACAAGCTCAACTATTAAATCAAGCCTTTTTCTATCACGAATAGCAGACATACCAGAGAGTCTCGAAATGTCAACAACTCCAATACCTCGTACTTCCATATAATGAGCAAGTGTTTTACTAGTTTTACCTATGATAAGGTCATCATTAAGCCTTCTAAGTTCAACACTATCATCAGCAACAAGTCGATGTCCTCTCGAAAGAAGCTCCAAAGTAGCCTCACTTTTTCCTACACCACTACGACCTTTAATTAAAATGCCCACTCCAAAAACGTCAATAAAAACGCCATGTAGCACACTCACCGCCGAGAACTCTTCTCCAAATATACTAGAAATACGCCTAATAAGAACACCACTAGGTAATTCACTAAATAATAAAGGTTTAGCTGCATCAAGTGACGCTTTTATAATTAATTCTCCGGGCATAATACCATGAGAAAAAATTGATACTGGAATGTCATAAGAAAAAAACTTCTCTATTAAATCAATTTTATTTTCTTCTTCGAGTTTAATAGCATAATTACCTTCGCCACGACCGAATATTTGAATTCTATCAAAAGCAAAGTCCTCATAATAACCGAATAAAACCATACCCGGTCTATTAATCTCATGGCTTGTAATAAAATTATCCTCCAAACCAGCAAGCCCTGTGAGCCTACGAAGTTTTAGAGGATTATTTTTATTATCATTTATATCAAGAAACTTTTTTACACTAATTTTCGCCATTAACAACTAACCTCTTAGAATACTATATTTTCATTTCTTCTTTAGCAATAAGTTCTACAAGGTCACTAGGCGAATCAGAATTAATAAGCTTTTCTATAAAATGAGGATTATCTCTTAATATTTTAGCTATACTTGTAAGAACTTTAAGATTCTCACTCGCCGCATCTTTAGGTGCTAAAAGCATAAAGATTACAAAAACTTTTTTCTTATCAACCGACTTATAGTTTATACCGTTTTTTATCGTGGCTATACTAAGCGTTATCCCTTTTACCGAATCGGTCTTCGCATGAGGTATAGCTATGCCATTACCAACGCCCGTGCTCATAAGTTGCTCACGTGCCATGATTGCATTTTCAGCCTCTGTCAAATCAAGTATCAAGCCACAACTATTAAGTCGCTCGACCATTTTAGACAAAAGTTTTTCTTTATCAGTTTCTTGAACATCAAGCATAATAGCCTGACTATCTATAAAATCAATTAAGCTCATACTCCCCCCTAGATATAAAACTTAAATATCGAATAATCGTAGCAAAACAAAAGTATGTTCATGCTCTCTATATAAAGCCTCTGGTTTATCTGTTATAACATTAATATAAACAATATATTTTTCATCTGAATTCATTAAATGTTTAACAGCGTCCCCAACATTATATTCATTAATTCTATATTCTTTTTTAGACTTTGATTCAACAGAAGAATTATTATTCGATAACGATAATTCTTGAATAGACCAAATAGCATTTTCTAATTTTACAAAACCTTTAGCAAAGTTAGCGTCTTCATCGACAGAGATAGACAAACAAGTGCCGTCATCTAGTCTAAATAAAAACTCAGGATAATGCCCCACTTTTATAGAGTACAAATCATCGCTTTGTTTTGTTGGTAAATAAGAAAAATAATGCTTTTTACTATTACTAAATGTAAACAAGGCATCATAAGTAGATATAGGTTTCTCATATAAGCCAAATGAAACTATATGATACTCACCCTCTTTTTTTTCTTCTTGAAGTTCGATAATAGCGTCTTGTGATTTATCTTTAATCGCACGCTGGCTTTTATCAATATTTTTTTCTTTAAATTTAATTATTTCACGTTCTATTTTATGAAAAACAGAATCAATTGCTACATATAAATCTTTATCTTTATCATGTGAGTGAAATACTCGTCTACCGAAACTAATCGTAGTATCAACAGAATAAACCTCATGCAAAAGCTCACATAGAACACTCGATTCTATTATAGTATCACTATGAACTTTCAATTTTTTAGTTTTATCTGAAATATAATCTCTAACATTGTCTGTTATTCTAACATTTTTACCCTGAATATTCTGATGCATAAATACTCCCTAAAGTTTATTATCTATACCTAGATGAAAATATATTCATACTATTTCTATACTTAGCAACCGTACGCCTTGATATGTCAATTCCTGTCGACTTAAGTATCAATCGCAATTTCTCATCACTAATCTTTACTTCAGAATCATTAATAATTCGTTTAATAATTTCTTTCACAGCCCTTGAGCCTAACTTGTCATTAACTTTCGAAGAGAAAAAATATTTAATAGCAAATGTTCCCCATGAAGTCTTTAAGTATTTATTATTCGATATCCGACTTATTGTCGACTCGCTTAATAAAACATTTTCATTATTTGCAATATCTTTTAATGCCAAAGGTTTCATATACTCACGTCCATGCTCGAAAAAATCATATTGATATTCAAGCAAAGCAAGTCCAACCTTCTCTAAAGTTTTCTTTCGTTCTTCTATCGCATGCACTAAAGACTTAGCTTCCATCAACTTATCTTTTAAGTATTTAATAGTCGCTTCATCAGTGGCCTCTGCTATTAGTTTAATATATTTTTTACTAATTTGCAAGGGTTCTATAAAGCCTTTGTTCGTGCTTACAACCCACACACCGCTTTCTTTTTCTATAAACAACTCTGGAATTATATAATTAAGAGGCGTTGTGTCATAATCTCTTGCAGGAAAAGGTTCTAATGTTTGAATTAAATTTAATGCCTCTTTTATATCATCAACTTTAACATCAAGCTCTTTTGCTATAACACTATATTGTCTTTTAGAAAGCAAGTCAAGATAATAAACAACTTTCATTGCTAAATCTCTAACTTTATTTTCATTTATATTTTTGAGCTGAATATATAAACATTCTGACAAACTCGCAGCACATACTCCCAAAGGATCAAATGTTTTTATCACTGAAAGTATCTCTTCAATTTTCTTCTCATCAATATTTAAAGTCATTGATATCTCACTTAAAGGCGTGGTTATAAGCCCATCTTTATCGATAAAACTTATAATACCTTCAGCAGTGATTATATCTTTTTTATTTGAAAATGTTATATTAATTTGAGTTTGCAAATGCTCGAATAAACTCTCAGTCTTCCCATGCAAAGTCTCTTCTAAAATATTATCACTATCAGATGAAAAATTCTTTGAATATGAAGTATTGTTTAAATCGCTAGTGAGAAATGGATTATTATCTAATGCATCTCTAACTCTTTCTTTTAGGTCCAAAGCAGAAATTGATATAATATCAAGCCACACCTTAGTAGTTTGATTAAGCCGAAGAGATTGCCTTATAGATGTTTGTATCGAGGTTTTCATTGTAGCCATACTTTAAAGTATAGTCAAAATCTGTAGTAAAACAAGTTTAAATTCTTATTTCATAGTTGGATAGATAGTCACAGACATTTTTTTTATTTCAAGGTCAAGCCATTCAATAAATGACTCTTGAGATCTTTTTTCAAGCAAATATGACTTCACACGACTTCTGATACTATTTTGATCTTTTTGTATATCTGTAATTTTAACAATCCAAAACCCACGTCCAACCGTTTCACGAACACGGCTTACAGTGCCACTTTTCGATCCTTTTTTCACCAAGTCGAGTCCATACTTAACATGAGAAGGCATTTTTTTATTAAGATTCAAATCGACCAACAAATTATAACCCAAATCACCACCATTCGATTTAGTCGCAGTATCATCACTGTAAATGGAAGCGAGTTTAGCAAAATCTACACCTCTGTTTAAATCAGTTTTTATTTTATTCGCTAACTCTTTTTTTTCACCTTTCTCCTTAAATGTACTAGCCTTTAAGAAAATCCATGAAAGTCTAGCGACAGTATCACCCTCAAATTGTTCTTTATTTTTGGTAGTCAGGTAGAACTCATCAGCCTCAGCATCAGTAATTTCAGGCGGAGTAATGACAGTCCCATAAAGACTTTCCATAGCAATTTGCTTTTTCATTATTGCTTTATATTCTTTAAATTGAACACCATCTCGCTCAATTTGTTTTCTAAACTCATCCAAAGTAAGTTTATATTGTTCAGCCACTTTAGTAAGTCTTTTTTCTATATCACTATCTTCAATTTCATAATCAAGCTCTTTTAGTTTTAGTATCATTATACGTTCTTCAACTAAATCTTTATAGACATCTGCATCTGTAAGCTTTTGACCTGCAGACCTCGCCTGAAGTAATAAAAATTTTTTACGGCTCATAAACTCATCTCTTGTTATAGGCTCACTACCAACAACAGCGACAACATCATTAACTACAGCTCCAAATATATTTGAAAATTGCAGCAAGACAATTATAGAAATAAAACAAAATCTTTTCATTGACACAAACCCTTAAAATTAAAATACTATATTAAATCACGCCCATCGACATCTCTCATAGCCCCAGTTATTATAAGTATTAAATCGATTATAACACCGACAAATGCGAATCCGCCTGTGCATAAATATAATATACCTGTAAACCATTTGCCTAAATAAAATCGATGTATACCTAAATAACCTAAAAATATACAAAGAAGTAAAGTTGTTAATTTGCTTTTCATCATTAATATTATCCTTACAATTTTTATACCAAATAGTCGTCAAAGAATAGCATTAATTATATTTTATAGCAATAAGCTTAAATAACTTATAGGATGAATTAAATGAATTATTAAGAATAGATTTAAGCCTTAATCTAAGAATACTAGAAAAAGGCTTAAAAAAGTTAAAAGAATTTAAAGATTATTTGTTAATACACTTAAAGAAAACTAGCATCTAAAAGCTCTTTACAATAAACCCCAGCACCACCGTAAAAACGAGTCTTATAACGTAATGAATCTTTCATAAACCCGCTTTCGCTGTCACCATCTTGCTCACTAAAAACTTCAAGAGGCCACACTTCATAATATACTATAGCTTCTTTTGCTCGCATTAAAAACCATGAATTGTTAGCAACTGTTGCATCATACTTTTTTATAAGCTCTGACAAACGAGCCGACACAATAAGTTCCGAAGCTCCCATAATGTCAGGCACAACATTAATGCTATCTTTTACACCATAATAATCGATATCTTTAAGTAACTTTCTTGCCAAAACTTCATTTTCAGGAGTTACAATCAAAACATTAGGTGCGACATCAATTACGTTTCCAGAGTCATCTTTTCTAAGTCTAAATGATTTAATTCTATCACATAAAGCAGCTTCAGTTAAAGCGATTTTACCCAAGTTACCAATTGTACTTGTATAAATTCCGCCAGTAGCATTTTTAATATTTTCACCATCAATTAAAGCCTCGAGCACTAAGTCATCTTTTGTTCTTATTGCTTTTTGAGCTAATTTATCAACCGCTCTATTAAGCTCACTCGTTTGGTCAAAATAAATCATCTCTTCAGTTACTTCAATTACTTCGCCATATTTAGCACATCGAACACGTTGATTAGTTGGAATATATGTTGTGATTGGATATTCATCACCTTCATTAACTTCTTTGAAAACTCCAGACAATGCATCACTTCTAAATAAAGGTTCTTCACGGCTAGAACTTCTCTCTGTATAAGAAATAATATCTGAAATTTTCTTTGTCGATTCCACTTTCATTTTCACTCTAGCCTCGATGCTACCTTGTAAAAAAGTATCAAAGCTAGTTGTGCCTATAGCATTTTGAACTCTATTTGAATAGCTCGGGTTTTGCAAAGCCTTTTTAAATACATTATAAGACTCTTTAAGCGACAAAGGCCCTTTACTCACTCTAGCAATCGAATCTTCTATTTCTATATAAGACATATTTTTCTCCTTAAAATTAAAATTGATTTATATAACTTAAGGAAAAAATTATTAGAAAATATTTAAGATTTTATTTTATCGAAAGTATTTGTATCGGTTTTTATGTAAATACTTCACAAGCTCTTTATTAGGCTCATATGTAATTGTAGGAGGCACTCTCTTTTCAATCAAATCGGCACTATATTTTTTGGCATATTCATTATATGAAAGTATAAGTAAAGATTCTAAATTAATAGCGTCATGCAAATTATAATGAATAAGCGTATCAAGTGCTGCTTTATCATGCGACTCTTCGTAGTATCGCCACAAAAGCACTGCCGTATATCCATTAACCCCATCCATGTCATCGCCTCGATTAATGCCAACTTCAAGCTCTATTTTTTTAAGCCCACCAGTATAGCCTAAATCTTTAAGTACAAATCGTAAATCTATTTGAGGTATATCAAATTTAGTTTCAAAATAATATTCTAAAAATGGCATATCAAAACAACTACCATTAAAAGTTACTACAAGTGAAAATCTTTTTATATATTCTAAAAAATCTTTCTCATTCTCACCATGAACAAATACTTTAATTTCCTCGCCATCATAACAACCGATAACAGTTAAATGATCCTCTGATTGTTTGACACCAGTAGTTTCGATATCGAGAAATAATACTTTTTTAGTCATATATGGGTAAAGTCTATACATTTCTTTACTAGGCAAATGAGATGAAAAATAATTATATTCTCTTTTATTAAAATGTTTTATAGTTTTCGGCAATTCTTTTATAAGCTTTTCTTTTGCAACTTTGGCAATACGATATCCATCCATACATTCCAATGCTGTTTTCCAGTCTAAAGCGCCAAGTTTCCAAAGCTGTTGCTCTCTTTTTTCGGTAATACCCTTTATATGTTGGTATGTTTTTTCAAGTAAAGTCATATTTTATCTTCTTTTCCATTGAACACCACTAGGGGTATCTAAAATTTCTATACCTTTTTGAAGTAAAATAGCTCTAATCTCGTCTGAAGTTTTATAGTCCTTATTTTGACGAGCAATATTTCTATTTTCAATAAGTTTTTCAATCTCATCATCTACAATATTATTTTTAGTATCCAAGTCGAAACAATCGATGATACCATTAACTCTATTTAAAAAGTTTATAATTTCATCTTTTTTATTAATAGTAATTTTATCGAAATTTGAATTACATATTTTTATAAAAGTAAATAAATGCCCTAAAGCCTCTGATATATTAATATCGTCATAAATTCCATCCGAAAACCCATCATCAGCTTTTTTTATTAAGTCATTAATATAATCATCATCGCCTTGAGTATTCTCACAATTAGCAACTCTAAAAGCAAAATCATTAACACGCTCAATAGCATTATCGGATTGTTCAATGCCTTCGATTGTAAAATTAAGCTGTTTTTTATAATGCGATGTCATCAGTGAATATCTAATCGCTTTAGCTGTTAAGTTTTTATTAAGTAAGTCTCTTAATGTATAAAAATTACCTTTCGATTTTGACATTTTTTCGCCATCAACAATTAAATGCTCACAGTGTAGCCAGTAATTTACAAACTTTTCATTAAATGCACATTCATTTTGAGCAATCTCATTTTCATGATGTGGAAATTTATTATCAACACCGCCAGTGTGAATATCAAAATGCTTCGATAAATATTTACTACTCATCGCAGAACACTCGATATGCCAACCGGGTCTACCCTTGCCATAAGGAGAATCCCAATACACGTCACCATCTGCAGGTGTGTACGCCTTCCATAAAACAAAATCGCTGGCATTTTCTTTTTCATATTCATCACTTAGAATACGACCTGAAGCTCCACTTCTAAGAATTTGTTTATCAAGTCCTGCTAAATTTCCATATTCTGCAAATGTAGATATTTTAAAATAAATAGAACCTTCCGCTTCATAAGTATGCCCTTTTTCTTCAAGCAATTTAATTATGTCTATCATCTCTTTAATATTTTCTGTCGCTGACGGATAACAAAAAGCAGGTTTAATGTTTAATGTTTTAATATCTTCAAAAAAAGCGTCTTTATATTTCTGAGTGTATTCGGCTAAAGGAATATTTTGAGCTTTCGAATCTCTTATTGTTTTATCATCAACATCTGTGAGGTTCATAACAAATTTAACATCATAACCCGCATCAATTAAAATTCGATGAAGTATATCGCTAAATACATAAGCTCTAAAATTTCCAATATGTGCATAATTATACACAGTCGGCCCACATGAGTACATACTTATTTTATTTTTTTCTATAGGTATAAAAATTTCTTTTTGTTTTGTAAGAGAATTATAAAATTTTATTTCTTTAATCATAAATATTCCTTTAGTCCACAAAGTTTATTCTACTTTATGAATAATTTTTGTCAAGCACTAGGAGAAATTTAAATATAAAAACTTATATACAGTTGTAATAAATAATTAATTTCTATACTAAGTAATCAACAAGTATTTATATAGAAACATTACTACTTAGATAGTAAATAAAACGAAATGATAGCATTTATTGTTTAATAATATATTGACTATTTTATACTTTTAATATAAACTAAGAAATAGTTTGTATTACGCTAAAAGGAGGGTTTATGGCTAGTACTAATCTGCCTTTAGGAAGAAATGTAGAAACACTAAAAACTTATACCGCTATGATAGTGGATGATTCTAGCACTGTTAGGGTTGCCGTAAAAAAAGTTTTAACTAGTGAAGATTTTGATGTAATATTCGAATCTGAGAATGGTAAGAATGCGTTATCGAAATTAAAAGTTACTGGAATAATTCCTGATTTTATTTTCCTAGATTACGAGATGCCTCGTATGAATGGGCTTGAGTTTTTAGAAGAACTTAAAGCTATGAAATGTCCTTCTAAAGTCGTCGTAGTCTCAACAATATCAGAAAAACAAGTTCTCGAAAAATTCTTAAGACTTGGTATAGATAGCTATGTAGTCAAACCAATTGAAAGAAGAATATTAATAGAACATATAGCAAGAATTATAGGAAGAGATGATTACTTATAAAAAACCCCCCAAAAAGGGGGGATTTACATATCCAACTATCTCTTTTTACTAATTGAATTTTGTCTTGAACCAGCTATAAAAGCGAATATTACACGTCCAGCTTCTTTCGGCAACACCGCATCAATTTCAATTTCAGCACTTTTACCTATCAAATGTTTAGCATTATCAACGACTATCATAGTGCCGTCTTCAAGATATGCCAAAGCTTGTTTCTCTTTTCCTTCACGAATTAAGTCTACAGTAATAGTTTCGCCGGGTAAAACAACAACATTAAGTGAATTAGCCAAATCATTGATATTAAGAATATCTACACCATGAATTGAAGCTACTTTCATTAAATTAAAGTCATTACTTATAATCTTAGAACCCATTTTTTTAGCAAGCTCTATAAGTTTTAAGTCCACTTCTTTTATATCCAAAAAGTCAACATCGGTTATAGAAAGCATTATATTTTTAGACGATTTCATTCTATTTAGCATTTCTAAAGCTCTACGTCCACGAATACGCTTTTGAGAATCTCTAGAATCGCTCAAAAATTGAATTTCTTTAATGACAAATTCTGGAAGAATTAAAAGCCCGTCAAAAAATTTCTTCTCCGCAATATCACAAATTCTACCATCAACAATTACAGAAGTATCGAGTATTTTAGAAATACTACCCTTGTCAGGCTTCGATATCTTAAGCATATTAGACAGATACGGTAATAAAGAAGAGAATATAGAAAACATAATATAGCCTTCTATTAACAAAATAAATAACATTGCATATCTACTATCGACAATTGCCGAATTCAATATTTTAAGAACAAAAAATGTTATTATAAACAGAATACCAGTAAAAGCGACAGACACAGCAGCGACAAGTAAAGTCTTTGATGGCTTCTTTTTTACTACAAACATATCGAATAATGATAACACGATAAGACCAACTGCAAATATAAAGATTGAACTTAAATTATTTGTAAATTTTATAGAACTAACAAATATTACAAGCGCAATCAAAAAATAGATAAATCTCCACATAAAAAAATAATCCCAGAAATAAAATATTTATGCTTTAGCGTAGTGCATATAACTACAGGTAGTATGAAATAAATTATTAAAAGTCGTCATCATCATCGTCGTCATCTTTTTTCGTCTTAGATGAAGTAGTTTTTTTGTCGATACTTTTGCCTCTAAACTTTTTAGCACTTTTTTCCAGAGCATTAGAAACAATATCTTCTATTTCGTCTAACTCTTTACTTAATGCGATACTAAGTTCATGTACTATAAAAAGATAAGCCTTCTCATACAAACGTTTTTCGCTTGCAGAAAGCTCCTTTAATTGATTTCTAGTAAAAAGAGTTCGAGCTACTTCTATAGTATCACGAATCTCGCCACTTTTAAGTTTCTCTTCGTTGATCTGAGATCTAACTTTCCAATTATTTTCTATATCTTCAGATTTACACTGCAGTAATTCCAAAAAACTATCCGCATCTGATAGAGAAATTATTTCTCTAATTTTATAATCTTCAACACGACTCACAGGTACTTTGACAGTAATATTTTCACTTTCACAATAAAGTGTATAACATTCGACCGAGTGGTCTCCAACTCTACTTTCACTTATTTCTATCACCTTACAAATACCATACATAGGATAGACAACATACGAGTTTTGTTTATACATATATACCTTTACAATATGTTAATAATTTTTAAACTTATTTAAATACATACCATATTCATGATTATATACTATTTACTTAAAAAATCAAGCTATATATAGTTAAAAATCACAATCTATATATAGCCTATGATAATAATTAGTACATTTTATGGCAAATAATGTATTTTACTACTATTATCAATATCTTTCATTATGTCGACAATATATTCATCTTTAGTAAAAAGCACTATTGGAATATTTTCTTTCATTGAAAATGCATGTAAAAACGAAATAGAATAATTAACTCTGTCTCTATCAAAAGTGATAAAAGGGTCATCCAAAATAATTATTCGTCCATCCTCATGAATTTCATGCAGAACCGCAAGCCTCATCGATAAATACATTGCATCTTTTGTAGCCGATGATAAATTATCAACAGATCGTAAACTATTTTCTTTATCTTTCACAAAAATTTTATCGCTATTAAAACCAGTCATGCTCACACTATCATCTTCTTCGCTATTTTGAGTGATATGAGAATATAAAACTTTTGAATTACTTGCAAGTTTATCGAAAACTTCATCATTTTTTTTATTAAGTTTAAATAAAATATTTTCTAAAAGCATCAAAGCTTCTTTTTTATTCTCTTCATCTTTTATAGATATTTTTATGCCAGCAAGCAAACTTTCTTTTTCTATGATGTCTACATGTAAATCATTCGAGCTTTCAATTTCACCTTCGGTCTTTGAATGCCTCAATTTGCAATTCGAATACTCTTCTTTTACAGCATTATATTCTGATAAAAAATTATCATATTCTCTTTCTTTTAATGCAATTTCAATATCTGTGGCTTCTCTATTGACGGTTGATTCGTTTTCAAGTGCATCAATTCTTCTTTTTATATAAGCATAATACTCATCCAAATCGTAGATATTCGCTTGATGAGCCGAATTTTTAATACTCTCTTCTATAATATCCATTTCTTTTGTTTCAGATATATAAATTTCTCGTTTACGCATATACTCATTAATTGTTGAAACATCGCATGCGAGCAATATTTCTTTTAGACTAGAATTATAATCGGCAAGCACATCTTTTGTATCAGATATTTCATTTTCATATTTTAGAGATGCATTCTCTTCTTCAGTATCATTATCTTCTTCTAACTCGCCACTAATTTTCCCAATCTCTTTAAGTAAAATATCTCTTAATCTATTTAAATTATTCGCTTCTATTTTAAGTTCAGGAAATGATTTTTTAATCTCATCTATAAATTCTGTCTCTTCTTTTGCAGAAAACTCTTTCTTGCTTGGTATCATAAAAACTACAATTGGAACTATCAATGTAGGAATTATAGCAAAAAGCCATATAAAAGTTTTGAATAAATAACTTAGAAGCAAAGATAAAACTGTAACCATAAGAGTGATTACTACAAATGGTAATTTACTTGTTTGAGATTTATTATTGTTTTTCGTATTATTGTCAATTTTATCAATAGAATTTTCAAGCCTAATTCTCAAACTCTCAAAATCAATACTGCTTTTAGTATCTTTTTTAGCATTCCCCTCAAGTTTACCTCTTAAATATTCAAGTCTTATTTCGCTTTCTTTAATACGTTCATCAAGCAAATTGAGTTCTTGAGTTTTATCTTCTTTAAACGGAGCATATAATACCGACTTCGATTTTAGTCTAAAAAACTTCTCTAAATCTTTTAATATATTTTTCTCTCTTTTAAGAGTTAAAGAATTTTTATCTAAATCTATAATTTCTTTTTTTTGTTTAAGTTTTGCTTGCATAGAAGCGAGTTTTTTTTCTAATTCATCAATTTCTTTTTTATATCCACTTAAATCATCAATTTTATATTTAATAGAATCTCTTTTAGTATAAAGATTTTTCACAACTAGCTCTAATTCATAAAATTTATTTTTAAGCCTCTCAATTATTTTCGGCTGGCTATTTTCGGCACGCCCCGAATGCTCGCCACGAACATCATCGATGAGTTTATTTATATCAATATCCGACGAGAACATTTTCATTTTTATGGCTTGTTGCCAATCTTTATCAGTTTTTTTACTATCATTAATATCAAAAATTATTTCGCTTTGCCTTATCGCATAAATATTTTGATAAGCCTGTGGATACATTTTTATCGATTTATCAATTTCTGGTATAGTATTAAAATTAACATCATCGCCATATCTTGCCTTTATAGTTTTGATATGTGCAGCCGACTTTTTGTCATTAATAGAAAATGCTAATAAAAGCGAGTCGAAAATTGTAGTTTTCCCAGCTTCATTTTTTCCATAAAAGAGAGTAATATTCTCTGATATATCAAACTTTTTATTTTTAAATTTACCAAAGTTCAAGAGATTAAGTATCATAAAAAACCTATATTTTCTTTTTTAAATATTTCGATATCCTCTCAAGCCCCATAAATAAAGCCATATCAAGAATTTCTTTTTTTTCTTCTTCCATTTTATTCGAACTATATTCTTTACATATCTCTAAAAAATCATTTATAATATTTTCATTTTTTTCATTTGAAAGTAAAATAGTATTTCCTTTTCGAACATTAAAAGTCCTCACTAATAGAGAATATTTCGAACCTATATCACCAGCAATTTGCTTTAAATCATTTTCATCTTCAAGTATACCGCTTAAATAAATATCAACAGCATCATTTTTATTCCAATTAGATGAAAGATCTTCGATGTTTTGATAAAGTTCATCATTAATTATTAAATTATAAACTCGATATTCGCAAGCACTTTTAAGTTCGATAGATTTAGTCTTTAATTCATTCTCATAAACATCCAAAGACATGCAAACTCTTTTACCCATTTCAGACTTACTTCGTCGCCACACCCTACTACTTCCAACATAAATAATATTTAACCCAGAGCAATTAATTTCCATATGTTTATGAATATGCCCTACAAATGACAAGTCAGGATTTATTTTTTTTATTAAATTAATAGGCACACTCGACATAGCTTCACCATCTTCAAGCGACCACATAGTCCCCTCAACTATTCCATGAGCAATTAAAACTCTCTTTTTAGTTTTGATAGGAAAGTCAATATTGCCTTTAAATGACTTTTGATACGGCAATGCTATAATTTCTAAATCCTCAAAATTAATAACTTCATAAGGATATTTATCTAAAACCTTAATATTCTCTGCAAATGAAACATGGCTAAACTTTGTGCCAGCACTTTCAATATCTTCATGATTACCTTTAAGCAAGAATACAGGTATATTTAACTTTGAAACTATTTTCGAAAAACTATCTTTAAGGGCATGAACATCTTCAAATGTATTAAAAGTGTCGCCTAAAAAAATAAGACAATTATAATCCTTAGCGATATTTACTATCTCTTCTAAAACCGATAAAGAATAATCCTTTTCATCTTTACTAATATGTAAGTCAGAAGCGAATAATATGTTAATAATAGAACTCCTATTTTTGTGAATAACTATGCTATTATAAAATTAAAACAGCATTTAATCAATATTAAAAAGACAAGTTTTATAATAATATATTAAAGACTTGACATTATTATTATATATGGTATAGTTCGGAGATAAATCGCGGGGTGGAGCAATTGGTAGCTCGTTGGGCTCATAACCCAAAGGTCGCAGGTTCAAGTCCTGTCCCCGCTAATTAAAGGGCGGCGTAGCTCAGGTGGTTAGAGCATACGGCTCATATCCGTAGGGTCAGGGGTTCAAGTCCCTTCGCCGCTAATTCGTACAAAAAGGAAGGTGATTGACTTGGTAAGAATATTTGCTAACGAAGGTGAGCCTGTAGACAGCGTTGTTAAGAGGTTTCGCCGTGCTTGTGAAAACGAGGGTATTTTACAAGAATTAAAAGAAAAGCAATTCTATAAAAAACCTTCTTTAGAAAAGAAGCTTCAAAAAGAGAAAGCTCTTAAAAGAATGAAGCGTAAAATAAAAAAAGAAAAAAGACTAGGTTTGCTTTAGATAGTGAAAGCGTTGACACTTACTCAGTGTTGACGCTTTTTTTAATTTATAGATTTTATTCTTTTAAGATAATTATCTCTTGAAAAAAAAACAACTATGAATTATAATATTTGAGACTTTAAGAAAAAATTACGAAGGGGATTTAATTTATGGCAGCAAAACAGCTATTATTTGATGAAAAAGCTAGGCGAGCTCTTATGGAAGGCGTTAACGCTTTGGCTGACGCAGTAAAAGTAACTTTAGGACCTCGTGGTCGTAATGTTGTTATTGACAAAAAATTTGGCGCACCTACTATAATAAATGACGGTGTAACTATCGCTAAAGAAATAGAATTAGAAGATCCATTTGCAAATATGGGTGCTCAGATTGTAAAAGAAGTTGCTACAAAAACTAATGATGTCGCTGGTGACGGAACAACTACAGCTACAGTTTTAGCTCAAGCGATGATTAAAGAAGGTTTGAAAAATGTTACTAGCGGTGCTAATCCAATGCTTATTAAGCGTGGAATTGAAAAAGCGGTAGCAGAAGTTGTAGCTTTCATAAAAAGTGAAGCTAAACAAGTTACAAATAAAGAAGAAATTTCTCAAATAGCTTCTATATCAGCTAATAATGACAATGAAATAGGCGCTTTAATTAGTGACGCTATGGAAAAAGTTGGTAAAGAAGGCGTTATCACTGTTGAAGAGGCTAAATCACTTGAAACTAGTTTAGACCTAGTTGAAGGTATGCAGTTTGACCGTGGTTATATTTCTCCATATTTCACTACTAATCCTGATAATATGACTGCTGAATTAGAAGATGCTTTAATTCTAATTTATGACAAAAAAATATCGAACATGAAAGAATTATTACCTATATTAGAGAAAATTGCTCAAACTGGTAAACCTTTCATTATCATAGCTGAAGATATCGAAAATGAGGCTTTAGCTACATTAGTATTAAACAGAATGCGTGGCGTATTAAATGTTTGTGCTGTTAAAGCTCCGGGCTTTGGCGACAGACGTAAAGCTATGCTTGAAGATATTGCCATCCTTACTGGTGGACAAGTTATAAGTGAAGAGTTGGGCATGAAATTAGAAGGTGCTGAATTAGAGCATCTTGGACGTGCAAAAAAAGTCACTGTTGATAAAGAAAATACTACAATAGTTGAAGGTGCTGGTACTAAAGAAGATGTTCAGTCTAGAGTTGCTACAATTCAAAAACAAATTGCTGACACTGATAGCGATTATGACAAAGAAAAACTTCAAGAGCGTTTAGCTAAACTTTCTGGTGGTGTTGCTGTTATTAATATCGGTGCTGCTACTGAAATTGAAATGAAAGAGAAAAAAGCTCGTGTTGAAGATGCTTTGTCTGCTACTCGTGCTGCTGTTGAAGAAGGCGTTATACCTGGCGGCGGAATCACTTATTTACATGCACAAGTTAAACTTGCTGCTTTAAAACTTGACGGTGATGAGCAGATTGGTGTAAATATCGTTCGTCGTGCTATTGAAGAGCCTATTAGAATGATTGCTACAAATGCTGGTCTTGACGGTTCTGTAGTTGCTATGGAAGCTAAAAAGCAAACTGGAAACATGGGTTTCAATGCTTTAACTGGTGAGTGGGTTGACATGCTTAAAGCTGGAATTATCGATCCTGCTAAGGTTTCAAGAAGTGCTTTACAAAATGCTGCTTCTATCGCAAGTCAAGTTCTTACAGCTGAAGTTCTAATTACTGATATACCTGAAGCTGAAAAAGCTATGCCTCAAATGCCTGGTGGCGGAATGGGTGGAATGTACTAGAATTAAATTACTAGATATTTATATAATTAAAGCTCTGTCTATAATAATAGGCAGGGCTTTTTTATCCCTCAATTTTTCTGTATAAAGTTGCTCGCTCAATACCCAGAGCTTTTGCTGTTTGTGCTTTATTAAAATTATTTTTGGCAAGAACATAATGAATATATCGACTTTCAAGTTCTTGTAATGATATAATATCTTCAACCTCAAAACTATCGCTAGATTTAGACATGATAGAATCTGGAATATCTGCCACTTTCAAAACAGTATCTTTAGACATAACAATCATAGTTTCGATAATATTTCGAAGCTCACGAACATTACCATTCCAAGGTAGCGAAGACAAAATTTTATAAACCTGCTTGTCGACACTTTCAATATTAATACTATGCATAACTCTAAACTCATGAACAAAAAAATCAATAAGAACTGGAATATCTTCTTTTCTATCTCTCAAAGGTGGCAACTCGATTTTTATGACATTAAGTCTATAATATAAATCTTCTCTAAAATTACCGATTTTTATTTCATCGGCGAGTTTTTTATTTGTCGCAGCAATTACTCTAATGTCAACTTCAATAGGAGTGCTTGACTCCACCCTCTCAATGACACGCTCTTCTAAAACACGAAGAAGTTTGACTTGAACACTCTGATTAATTTCGCCAATCTCATCGAGAAAAATAGTTCCCTTGTTAGCCGATTCAAATCGACCAATTTTTTTATCGAAAGCACCAGTAAAAGAACCCTTTTCATGCCCAAATAATTCGCTCTCCAAAACACCTTCGGAAAGAGCCGCACAATTGACAGTTATAAACGGAGCATTCACTCTATTTGAATTTTGATGAATTGCTGATGCAATAAGTTCTTTGCCTGTGCCACTTTCACCCTCGATTAAAACGGTGGCATTTGTCCTTGAAACTTGTTTTATAAAATCATAGACCTTTATCATTTTTTTACTTCGACCAATCATACCGTAAAATGTTTTGCTATAATCGAATCTTTTTTCAAAAACTTCATTTTCAATTTTTATACGTCTACTTTCCAAAGCACGTGCAATAATCAAAGACATTTTATCTAAATTAAAAGGTTTGGTGAGAAAGTCATAAGCACCCAAGCGCATCATTTCGACTGCTCGCTCAACATTTCCATGACCAGTTAGAACTATTACAGGAAGTTTATTATCAAAGTCGAGAATATCAGCCAAAACCTCTTCGCCACTTTTTTCAGGCATTTTAAGATCGGTTATAACTAAATCAATTTCGCCTTTATAAACTCTTTCTATAGCTTTATTGCCGTCATCAAAAGCTAAGACTTCATAGCCTTCATATTCAAGTGATTTTTTTATGCCTTCACGGATATTTTTTTCATCATCGATAATTATAATTTTGGACATGATTAGAACTCGTTTAAGTATTTTTGTGTTTTAAAAGTGAGTGGTAATTTTATTATGAACTCTGTTCCATTATCGACATTCACATCAATTTTTCCACTATGTGCCTCTATAATTCGTATCACATTTGTAAGCCCGAGGCCTGTGCCATGTTTTTTTGTCGTATAATAAGGTTCAAATATTTTATTTATATTCTCAAGTTCAAGACCTTTTCCAGTATCTTTTATACTAATAATAGCATATTTTTCAGTTTTTTTAACACCTATATAAAGTATATTTTTAGTAGTTTTAGACATTGCATCAACCGAGTTTTGAATAATATTTATTAATGCTTGCTTTATATATCGTTCGTCAATATTGAGAAAAAGACTGTCTGATTCAAAATTAATATCAACTTCTATAGAATTATTTTCAATTTCATATTTCAAAAATGACAATGTAGTAAGTATTAATTGAATTATATCTATATTTTTTTTCTCTAAATTGATAGACTTAACTGAAAATAAAAACGAGTTGATAGTATCTTCAAGACGTGTAATTTCTTCTTTAACTATTTCACAATATTCTCTCATTTCTGTATAATTTTTAGTAGTTTTATCTTCAAATGACTTGGACAAAACTTTTTCGATTAGCTGTATATAAATTGAGATTGAACCCAATGGATTTTTTATTTCATGTGCGACACCAGCTGCCAATGTTGTAAGTGAAGCCAATTGTTCGGCACGTTTAAGACGCTGTTCTCTTTCGTATATTTTCGTTATATCTAAAATTTTTATAACTTTTCCAATTATAGAGCCGTGTTGACCTAGTGATAATTCTTCTATTTGTAGAAATCGGGAATTTTTTTTATCATGAATAAATCTTTTTTTATCATCACTAAAGAGTATATCTTCAAACCCTACATCTTTTAGTACATCATTGATATTCGCACCCACACTATTTTGCGGTATATTAAGAAGGAAAGAAGCCTGCTTGTTTAATATATTTATAGTATCTTCAGAATCAAGCGCTATTACACCCTCTTCTAAATTTTCAAATACTATATTTATATAATTATATGAATCACTTAATGAAGTGAATATTCTTTTTTTTTCAGCCTCATCGAGTTTATCAAAAGTTTTAATAATTCGAGTATAAAATCTGTCTTTTTCCATAATTATAAAGTATAAATAAAAAGGAGCTCCCAATGAAGGAAGCCCCTATATCAAAAAATTAAACTAATTATTTACTAAATAGTCTACTAGAAATACCAAGCAATACCAGAGCTAGCAGCAATACTGTAAGTAGTATCAGAACCACTTCCAGGAAGACCAGCACCAGTAGCACCACCAATACCAAGTTCTAAATAAAGCTCAAGTTGTTCAACAGGAGTTATATAAAGCTCGGCATAAGCGTCATAACCAAAAGACATTAAAGTAACATCTTTTGAAACAAAGTCATCACCACCCATATTTGCTGTTCTTCCATTAAGTACAGCGAATGAAAGAGTAGGCTCAACATATAATGTAACTATGTCTGATTTAGCTTCAAGTCCAAGAGGAACTGAAATACCATAAATATCAGGAGACAATAAGTTAAGAGCACCAGCTTGAGCCCAAACAAATACAGCTTGCTGATAATCATCACCACCATCTCTACCACCATTAAATATACCATTATGCCCACGAGCATCAATAGAAGTTATTGAACCACCAGTTTTCTGTGATACTCCATTAACATTCTGAGTTCCACCCAAAGCTGTTTGGTAAACTAACTTAACAAAAGGTGTTATAGCAACAGGACCTTCTGTTGGTACATTGAAGTAAAAACGTAGATCCAAGTCAAATGCTTGTTCAGTTCTATCTTTATACGATAACGCCGCAGAACCATCAGGATTTCCACCAATCTGCTCTGTTCCTTCTTTAATCATTCCCCATCCGATATAAGCACGAACAGCAGTAAAGATATCCATTCCTGTATAATATCTTACCTGAACTTCTGTTGACATTGCAGAATCACCTTCATAACCTGCACTACCTATACCAATAGAGAAAGGGACAGTTATACGCAAATTATCATTTAACGCATTAAACATAAGAACTGGAGTATGAGCCATCCAAGTACCCTTACGAGCTGCTTTATCACCAGAGTCACTTTTCACTACATCTTCAGTGAAACCAAATTCATAACCAACACCAACACCCCAAGCATTCTCATTTGCTTTATAACCAAAGCCAACAAATGCAGAAGGATTCAAGTGCCAAATTAAATCTGGATCTTCAGATGTACCTATGTTCAAGGTATTACCAAGAAATGTACCCATTCCATTACCTTTCAAACCAACAGCAAAACGGTAATTTTCAGTACCGAAGTTAGCACCCAATCTGTCGATACGTGCTTCAAAGATGTCACCATCAACAAGAAAGTCAATAGTGTCTGTAGCCGTATAGATACCAAAAGCCGAACTAACGCTTACGACTAATAAAGCCGCAATACTTAAAACTAATTTTTTCATTTTATTCTACACTCCTTTTTAAATATAAAATAATTTTTTTTTGTATTTATTTTTCTATAAGAAGTAATACTTATTATAAAAAAATACACACTTATTATTCAGTATATGTATAAAAATTTAAATGTCAATATTTTCTTTTACTTTCTTTTATTTTTATTGTTGCAAGAAGTTTCCAAGACAACAAAAAACTATAGAGCTCTCCCGTATAGCTAAAAAAGAATATATATAATAGTTTAAGCTATCATATATAACATTATGAATGTTATGAGTACGAAGGTTAACGAAGAAAAACCTATAATAGAAATTGTTTTAAGTGTTTTTATATGATCTTTAGTCTCATATAATTCTTTTTGTAAGACATTCAAGTCATACTCAATATTTTCTATGAATTTACTAAAATCTTCTTTTTGAGATTTATAATGTTCATTCTGAGATTTAGAATGTTCGTCAGATACAGTTTTAAACTCATCAATAAGTTCAGCACTCTTAACGACATGCTTAGCCAAATCAAGAGCATCATATTCGAATTTTTGATAGTTTTTTTGCGGAGCAGGATTAATTTTTCTAAGAAAGTAATTTTCTAGAACTTGTTCAATATCTCTGTCAGAAACATTTGATTCTTTTTCACTTCTAACTATAGCCATAATAAAACTCCAATTGTACTTCAAAGGCATATTATATAATAAGTTATTATTTATTTCAAGGTGTAAAAGTGATATCAAACGAAAATAAAATGAATAATCCTATTTTTACATTGCCATAGAGTATTATTTTGTTTGTAAACCATAATTTTTTCACTATTCGAAGTTTCATAAACTCTGATAATGATATTATAGGCTAGAATATTTTCACTAATTAGCTCTATATTTTTATTAGCATCTACAAAAAATTGATCTTTAGCCTCTTCATAATATAATATTTTTTTACTATAATCAAATATTATAGCGTCAGATTCTAATGTCATTACTCTTTTATCTTCAATGCGGCTTTTGCTAGCATTTGAAAAAATACTAATTTTATCTACTATATTTCTATATATTTTTTTGTAAATATAATTTTTTTCAAAATCTAGTAAAAACATATTATTAATATTCAATTCAAAACATACTGCATTCAACTCTTTTTCTACTATATCTATAGATTTAATTAAAATAGCCTTCGAAGCTTTAGATTTAATCTCTAAAATTAAGAATTCTTCAAGTTTAATACAAAACAAATTACGTATATTCTTGAGCATTTTAAAAATAGAATAGAATAAATATCGATTAAAATAACATTCTTTTTTTGAGGACTCGATATATACTACTTTTTCAACTAAAGTCTTTTCTTTAAAATATTTATAATACATGCAAATATCTATTTTTTATAAGTAAGTATTAAAAAAGCTCCATCCTTAGTAAAGAGATAGAGCCTTAAAATTCAAAAGAAAGCGAAATTACTCAGATAATTTAGCTTCGCCACCGCTAGTAGAAGCAAGTTCAGTAGCTTTAGCCATTGCCTCTTCTTGAGTGTCAAAAGTAGCTGTAGCACATCGGCTACCCTCTTTTTTTACCGACCATTTTTTTTTCGCATTCAAAACAACCACATAGTTTATAGCATCAGACATATTAAAATCCTTAAATTTATTACTGCCATAAGTATATTAATTTATAAAAATAAGTCAACAATACTATGTTAGATTAAAGCCCCTAGTGCTTTTTTTAGTTCATCATAATTAGGTTCGTCGATGATGTTTTGTACATATTCAACATAAGTAATCTTATTTGTTCTATCAAGCAAAAAAACAGCTCGACTAAGAATTTGTATTCCATCAATAAGTAATGATGTCTTTTTACCAAAATCTCTATTCAAATAATCAGATACAATTAGAATATTATTAATCCCTTCAATTCCACACCAACGAGCCTGAGTAAAAGGCAAATCGGATGAAATAGTAATAACAGTAACATTTTTCCAAGTTGAAGCCTCTCTATTAAAACGCCTTGTTTGCATTTGACATACAGGCGTATCAATTGATGGAATTACCGATATAATTTTAGCTCCACCAACATCAGACAAATTCCAAGTTTTAATAGCAGATATACTTTTAGCATTAGTTTTATCTATAGATTTATTATCTCTAATATTTGTAGTTGCTTCGAAATCTAAAATTCTATCGCCAACATTCAACTGTTTACCCGACACTGTGTACGTAATATCATTTAAAGAAATAAGCATAAAATAACCCCTGTAACTTAAAGTATAATCCAATCTGTATTATACAAATAGATTTAATAGATAGCAACATATTTAAGATATTTATTCTATTTTAAAATAAGTAAAAGCTACTTGACTAACAAAGAATTTCACACTATAGTCAACAGATAATCTAAAAGGATTGAAAATGACAAAAAATATAAACTTCACAAAAATGCACGGCACAGGCAATGACTACATATATATAAATTGTTTTGATGAAAACTTTACTGCGGATGACGCCAAAAAACATGCCCCAATATTTAGTAATAGAAATTTTAGCATAGGGTCTGATGGAATAATACTAATAATGCCCTCCGATATTGCTCATGCAAAAATGCGTATGTTTAATGCCGACGGAAGCGAGGCTGAAATGTGTGGCAATGGAATTCGTTGTGTGGCAAAATATATTTATGATAAAAAAATAGCTTGTAATAATCCTTTGAACATAGAAACTGGCAGAGGCATACTTGAAGTTGAACTAGAAACTGAAAACGACATTGTAAAATATGCAACTGTTAATATGGGTGCACCTATTTTAGAAGGATTAAAAATTCCTACAACAATAGATAAAAAAACTATAATTAATGAGCCTATAAAAATCGACGGCATAACCTATCATTTTACATCCGTTTCAATGGGCAATCCTCATGCTGTTATATATGTTGAAAATCTTAAAGAATTTGATGTTAAAAATGTTGGTAGTAAAATAGAAGTTCATCCATATTTTCCAAATAGAGTTGTGGTTGAATTTGTAGAAATTATATCTAAAAACGAAGTAAATCAAAGAACATGGGAAAGAGGCAGCGGCGAGACTTTATCATGCGGGACAGGAGCTTCCGCAGTTTGTGTTGCTGGGTTTATTTCTGGACGAACTTCAAATTCAATAACAACTAATTTACTTGGTGGTAGTTTAAAGTTAAAATATGACGAAATTAAAAATTCTGTTTTCATGCGTGGTGATGCCCACTATTCTTTTCATGGTAACATAATTATTTAAATCTCTAATCTATTGTAATTATTAATCGCATAATGTAAAATATTTCAAACTAAATATAATTATTTTTATTTATAGAAAGGATTTATAAAAAATGGATTATCGAGCAACTATCAATTTACCACAGACAAGTTTTCCGATGAAAGCAGGCTTAAAAGATAAAGAGCCTAAAATGCTTGAAAATTGGGAGAAAGAAAACTTATATCAACAAGTGAGAGAACTTAGAAAAGATTCTCCTAGTTTCATTTTGCATGATGGCCCACCCTATGCCAATGGCGACATTCATGTTGGTCATGCTTTGAATAAAATATTAAAAGATATTATTGTGCGTTACAAAACAGCGCAGGGTTTCAACTCGCCCTATATTCCGGGCTGGGATTGTCATGGAATGCCTATTGAGCTTAAAGTTCAAGAAGCTTTGGGTGACAAATATAAAGAAACACCGACAAATATAATGAGAAAAAAATGTAGAAAATATGCATTTAAACATATCGACAATCAAAGAAAGCAATTTAAAAGACTGGGTGTTATGGGAGAATGGGATAATCCTTATCTTACAATGACACCAGAATATGAAGCTGAAATAGTTTCTGTTTTCGCTAAACTAGTTGAAAAAGGCTATATATATAAAGGGCTTAGAGTTATTCACTGGTGCACTACTTGTGAAACTGCTTTGGCTTCTGCTGAAATTGAATATAATGAAAATCATACTTCGAAATCGATTTATGTTCGTTTTCCTATAAAAAATAAGATTAATGATAAACTAGATAAAAATGTAAATGTGATGATATGGACGACAACTCCTTGGACATTAGCCGCAAATATGGCTTGTGCTTTTAATGAAGAGATGGAATATGTTGCTGTTAAAATTGGCGATGAATATTCTATAATGGCTAGATCATTGGTTCAAACTGTTTTATCTAAAATGGACTTGGCTTTTGATGAA
Source organism: uncultured Spirochaetia bacterium (assembly GCA_947038115.1). GTDB lineage: Bacteria > Spirochaetota > Brachyspiria > Brachyspirales > Brachyspiraceae > CAMQVF01. Next base: position 6,918 of record CAMQVF010000005.1, on the reverse strand, counting down.
TCAAGTTTAATAGATATATCAATGGATGAAATTAAACAATTAAAAATTTCTCATCCCTTTATAGACAGAGAATCTGCCGTTGTCTTCGCCGACTATGTTGATGACAGTTCTGGTACTGGTATTGTTCACACAGCACCCGGGCATGGTGTCGACGACTATAATACGGGCATGAGATATAATTTAGAAATACTCTCTCCAGTTGGACGTGACGGACGATATACAGAAGAATTCCCTTTGATGCAAGGTGTTCATATAGCAAAAGGAAATACCCAAGTTATTGCTCTTCTTGAAGAAAAAGGATTATTATTCTACACTGAAGAAATCAAACATAGCTACCCTATTTGTTGGCGTTGTAAAAATGCATTAATATTCAGAGCGACAGAACAATGGTTTATGAATATGAAACATGAAAACCTTGAAGAAAAAGCTATTAACTCATTAAGCAGTTTAAAGTGGACTCCTTCATGGGGAGAAGAGAGAATGAGAAGCATGCTTAAAGACCGACCCGATTGGTGTTTATCTAGGCAGAGAGCTTGGGGAGTGCCAATTCCTGCATTCTATTGTAAACAATGTGGCGATACACTTCTAACACCAGAATCGACTAAAATGGTCGCTGATATTGTCCGCGAAAAAGGAATAGATATTTGGTTCGATTTAGAGGCTAAAGAATTACTAGCTGAAGGCTCTAAATGTGCGACATGCGGTGGCGATGAATTTGGAAAAGAAAATGATATTTTAGATGTTTGGTTTGACTCAGGCATATCATCATTTACATTAGACAAAACTCATGCTGGCGTAATCGATTTTCCTGCCGATATTTATCTTGAAGGTGGCGATCAATACAGAGGATGGTTTCAATCTTCAATCTGGCCGTCAATGGCTTTAAGAGGAATTCCTCCATATAAATCGCTTATAACACATGGATGGGTTTTAGACGAAAAAGGCCGTGCTATGCATAAAAGTGATGGCAATGTTGTAAACCCACTTGATATTGTAAATAAATACGGTGCTGATATTTTAAGATTATGGTGCATCACTGAAGATTTCACACATAACTTTAGAATAGGTGAGAATATGATGCAGGCAGCATCTGACAGTTATAGAAAAATTAGAAATACTTTTAGATATCTACTTGGAAATTTATGCGACTTTAATTATGAAACAGATAAAGTTGAAGTTGAAAATCTTTCACCAGTTGATAGATATGCATTATCTCGTCTTCACTCATTTATAAAATTCTCTGAAGAAAAAATTAATGCATATGAATATCATGTATTTTATCAGAGGCTTATAAATTATTCATCTGTTGATATGTCGGCGACTTATTTAGATATAATTAAAGATCGACTATATTGTGATAAAAAAGACTCTCAAACAAGAAGAAGTGCACAAACTGTTTTATATTATATGCTTGATAATCTTACAAGGCTTTTAGCTCCATTTTTAGCTTTTACAGCTGAAGAAATTTGGAAATATTTTAAAGGTGAAAATGCTACGTCTGTTCATTTAGAGAACTTCCCAAAGTATGATAATTCTTTAATCGATTTAGAGCTTGAAAAAGAATGGGAAAAATTATTAAAAGTAAGAGACGATGTATTATTATCACTCGAGCGTGCCAGAGACAATAGCACAATAGGAAAATCGCTTGAAGCTTCAGTAGTAATTAAATTAAAAGAAGAAGATACTAAAAATATTTTAGAAAAAAATGCTCAATCTCTAAATGAGGTTTTCATCGTGAGTGGAGTTAGTTTAAGCGACAGCAAAGATGATGAATTTACAGAAGGAAATGTATCATTTGTAAAAACTCAAAAAGCAGAAAGTGAAAAATGTGTTCGTTGTTGGGGACATTATGAGACTGTGGGTAAAAATGCTAGCCATAGTGAACTTTGCGAACGTTGTGCCAAAGCTGTTATATAAAATTTAATAACATATTATAAAAAATAAAGGCGAGTTTGTTTTCAAGTGAAACATTCTCGCTTTTTTAATTTCCAAGTAGCGTATTGATAATATTAATTGACGACTTAAACGCCAATGAGTTTACATCAATATCTTCTCTTTTCACATAAAAAATTTCATTCGCATCATCAGATGCCGTAGCATTTGGCATATAATCTATCTTCGAATAAAAATATAAATCAAGTGTGGTATAATTTATCCCATCATATTCATAATCATTTGGAAACGATGCAAAAAACTCCAAGTTGTCTGGCACAAACATCAATTCTTCTTGAAGTTCACGCCGAATTGCCACCTCCACTCTTTCATGCAAGTCGATAAATCCGCCGGGTAAATCTAGCAAACCTTTTTTAGGATCATACTTCCTTGAAACAAATAAAATACCTTGAGGCGTTTCTATGATAGCACCACAAGCAGCAGCAGCATTCACAAAATAACTTCTCTTACATGATGAACAATTAAATACTTTGAAATCATCAAATATGAACGAGTCATTAGAGCCACAAAATGGACAGAATTTAAATTGATTTTTGATATGTTGTCGCATAAGGTTTATTAATCATATAAGGCACTATGCTTTTGGCGTCTGAAATAAATATATCCGATTCAGCCCAAATTCCAAAAGTAGCATCCTTAAAGCCTTTATTTTTTTCTATAATATTAAAAGAATTAAGCTCACTTTCAGGGTCGATATTAAAATTGTCATGAATATAATAATAGTCAACTTTGTGTTTCGACATTTCCAAATCGACTAGCGTTTCCATTTCCTCGAAAGTTTCAGCTAAAATATAATAAGAAGTTATAAACATTCTTTTCTTGCATTTGCCCAAACCCTTGACTGTCGTACACCACCAACGTGGGGCAACTTGAATGTCGTCATCATGTAAATTTATAATCTTAAATCCATATCTATTTTTCATATTATTTGTAATATAATAATAATCAAAAGCATAATTACACTTTTCAGACCCAGTTTGACTAGAAGTAAGATAAGAAAGAGAATAATGCCAATGCTCCATTTCTGACAAAAATTTTACATTCTCATTATCGAGCAAAGAAAATTTATTTAAAATTTTATCTATAGTATCAGAATATTTAGGAGGAACAGTCATTTCAATTTCTTTATGAACATTTATAAATATTTCAAAACCAGACAGCTCATCTAAAACACCAAAACCTACAAAACTGCATTCCGTCCAAAGTTCTTCATAACGCCTAAAAACAGCCTTAGCCTCTTTTATCGATATGTCAGGATCACTAAATAAAATATCATATTCACGATTAATATCTTCACTAGAACGCTCAATGATTAAAGTAATATATGAAGGGAAAATTTTTAGCACCTTTAATAAAAGGCTAGATAATTTTTCCGTAGAAATAGAAACAGTGTAAAAATACATATCACCCAATTGAGTATTATGATATTCTACTTTACAACCCTCGGTGACTATATTAATATTATCCAATTCAGTCATAATACCTAGTGGATATTGAAAGCCGTTATATACCAATCTTTTTTCTTTTAATTTATCTAGTATCGTTTTTCTTTTGCGATTCTTTGAAAAATAATTAACTTTCATAAAAAATCTCTCCGATGTTACTTAAGTCCACTCATAATAATTAAGATTAGCAAAATTGTCAAGTAGTATATTTATATATATGGTAAATATTCAGCTATTTTTTTTATATCAAATTCAATTGAGTAAATAAAAAAACTAAAGACATAATACTTGACTTTTTTTGATAAAATGTTATAATGATTTTTGTAAACTTTGAAGGGCCAATAGCTCAGTCGGTTAGAGCAGATGACTCATAATCATCGGGTCCGGGGTTCGAGCCCCTGTTGGCCCAAAGTTTTTTCAAATATAAGGTAGAAATATCATTATTAATTTGAAAACATATTAAAACGGAGCATCCTTATTTTTAAGAATGCCCCGTTTTTTTGTATAAATTCTACTATTTTTCTATATAAGCATAAGTAAATTTATGAGTCGCAAGTCCGTCATATACTACATCTTTAAGTTTCGGATTAACCACTATCGCTTCAGTATAGAAGTAAAGTGGAATCAAAACAGTATCTCTAAATAATAAAGCCTCAGCATCATGCATAGCCTTCATTCTAAGTTTATTGTCACCACTAAAAGAAGCAGTCTCAATAAGTTTATCATATTCAGGATTAGCATAAGCCGCTGTGTTTTGTGGGCTTGTACTTGTAAATAAAGCCATAAAAGTCATAGGATCATTATAGTCACCAACCCAAAGTCCATGAGCTATAGTGAAATCTTTTCTATATTTACTAATTGAAAAAACTGCCGATTCCTCGGTAACAACTCTAGAGTCAATATTCAAAACATCTTTCCACATTTGTTGAATTGCCTCGAAAGTAATTAAATGATTTCCCGCTTGAGACTTAAATTCTATAACAGGAAAACCCTCACCATTTGGATAACCTGCTTCAGCCATTAAAGTTTTAGCCTCTTCAATATTCTTTTCATAATCTGCCTGATTAACACTAATATAATCACCACCATTAGCTCTAAAATCATTTTTAACATCAGAAATTCCATTAGGAACCCAAGCGCCAGCAGGCTTTTGACCCGACTGAGTTACTTTTTCAACTATATAATTTCTATCAATTGCTAGTGACAAAGCTTTACGAACACGAGCATCTTCGATAGTTTTATTTGTAGTATTAAGTGAATAATAATAAGTTCCAATATAAGGAGCTATTTTTAATATACCCTCTTCTTGTAGCAAAGGAATATCTTGCGGAGGTGGGTTTTTAGCAAAATGAAGTGAACCTTCTTTTACACCAGCAACACTTCCAGTCGCATTATCCATTAATACAAAAACAATTTTATCTGCCACAACAGAATCTTTACCATAATAATTGGTATTTTTAATCATTACAATTTTATCATCAGTTCGTCTTTCAGACATAATAAAAGCACCATTCGAAATATAAGTTTCAGGGTTTAAAGTCCAATCCGAACCATATTTATTTACAATATCTTCTCGCACAGGCAAATATGTAATAGAAGAAGCGAGCTCTAAAAAATAAGCCGTTGGAGATTCTAAAGAAACTTCCAAAGTCTTATCATCAATAGCAACGACACCTAAAGCATCAATTGGCATTTCGCCTTCAATAATAGCCTTAGCATTTTTTAATACTTCCATTTGATAACTATATTCGCTTGCAACCAAAGGATCAACTGCCCTTCTCCAAGCATAAACAAAATCACCCGCAACTACAGGCTTGCCATCTGACCATAAAATATCATCTTTCAAATGAAAAGTATATTTCATTCCGTCAGCACTCACGTCCCAGCTCTTAGCCATACCAGCCACAGCCTTATTCTTTTCATCTCTAGCAATAAGACCTTCAAAAGCATGGGAAATATAAATTGACCCATCTATAGAAGAATTAAGAGTAGGATCAAGCGTCTCAGGCTCAGGCCCAACATTAACAAAAATAGCATTTTCATCAACACTTGAAGCGTCGCCACATGCCATAAAAGTTAAACTTGCTAACACCAAAACACATACAAACAAAAACCGATTAAACATAAGATATCTCCAAAAAATTAATCTATAAAAATTTTAAAGTAAACCATATATATATAAATATGCTCCACACATGCGTATATATAAAAATATGATTTACTAAAAAATTATTACCTAATATATTAAAGAAGAACTATTCTTCTAAATAAGTATAAAAGAACTTGTGCTTACCTAAAATATCATACTGAACACCCTTGATTTTAGGATTTACAAGTACAGGCAATGTATAATAATAAATAGGTATAAAAGCCATGTCGTCCATCAAAATATTTTCCGCTTTATGTAGCAAAGGCATGCGGATGATTTGATTTCCTGTAGACATAGCCTGCATCAAAACATCATCATATTGAGCATTACTATATCTCGATACATTTTGAGAACTTCTACTTAAAAATAAACCTAAAAACGTCATAGGATCATCATAGTCGCCAATCCATCCATTACGAGCAACAACGAAATTTCCTTCAAGTCTTGTTTGCTGAAATACTGCCCACTCTTCTTGTGAAATTGTAGAATCAATATTTAAGTTTTCTTTCCACATTTGTTGAACCGCTTCAAACAAAGGAATATGCTCACCAGGGTTACTCTTAAACTCGATTACAGGAATGCCTTTCCCATTTGGATAGCCTGCTTCAGCTAGTAATTTTTTAGCCTCTGCAACATTTTTTTCATAATCTTCAGACTTTAAACTGAAGTGATCGCCAGCATTGTCTCTAAAGTCACCTTTAAGATCAGTTATACCTGGAGGGATTAAACCCGCAGCAGGAATTTGTCCGCCTTTGGCAATATTTTCTACTATATATTCTCTATTTATAGCAAGTGATAATGCACGACGAACACGTGGATCATTCAGTGTTTCATTAGTGAAGTTCAAATTATAATAGTATACTCCCAAATAAGGTTTGATAACTAAAATATTTTCCTTTTGAAGAACTGGAATATCTTGTGCAGGCAACTTACTTGAAAAGTGAATCGAACCCTCTTTGACACCAGCAACAGAAGATATTGGATTATCCATTAATAAAAATACAATTTTTTCAGCTATAATACTATCAGCATTCCAATAGTTTTCATTTTTAGCCATAATAAGTTTTTCATCAAGTTTTCTTTCAACAAGTTTATAAGGTCCATTACCAATATAAGTTTCAGGCTTAAGTGACCATTTATCAGCATTACCCTCAACAATATCTTTTCTAAGTGGATAATAAACCGCATAAGCCATAAGCTCTAAAAAGTAAGGAGTAGGTGCTTCAAGAGTAACCTCTAAAGTTTTATCATCAATTGCCTTAACTCCCAACTCACTCATAGGCATTTCACCCGCAGTTATAGCCTTCGCATTTTTAAGTGGCTCCATCTGATAGCTATAATTAGCAGCAGTTAGAGGGTCAACAACACGAG